>JAYEGY010000123.1:0-7872 GCA_034659275.1 Bacteroidota bacterium
CTAGTTTGTTACTTTGTGTTAGCATAGGTCTATAGATTAAGTTATTAATATGTTTGTTACTTCAAATTTAATCTATTTCGAAGACCTATGCTTTTTCAAACATACGATCTCAACTTTATTCAACTTTTTTCAACTTTTATATGCCACAAAGCAATTGTGTTATTCAGCTGATTAAATTAAATTAGTGCACTAAAAACCGGCAGGCTATGGAACACCAGGTACAGATCTTAATCGTGATGATTATCTACATGGGCTTATTGATCATGTGGGGATTATACCAGGGGCGAAAAGTTAAGACGAGTAAGGATTATGCTATAGCGGGACGTGGCCTGCCGGGATGGGTGGCAGCACTGTCGGAGAGGGCCACGGGGGAGTCGTCCTGGGCTTTGCTTGGATTACCGGGAGCAGCCTATGCCATGGGCCTTACGGAGATATGGACGGCCATTGGCTGTGTGCTGGGTATAATGACTGCATGGGCCGTACTGGCATGGCGACTGAGGGACGAAGCTGAAAAATATAATGTAAAAACCTTTTCTGAATACATAGCCAAAAAACATGGTGAGAACGGAAGGCAGATAAGGATTGTGGGCAGTCTTACAATAGTGTTTTTCTTCTTTTTCTACGTGGGGGCTCAGTTTCTCGGGGGAGGCAAAACACTTCATACAATGTTTGACATAGATGCCCGCCTGGGCATGTTAATCACCGCCGCTATCATTGTTCCCTATACCATATATGGCGGATTCAGGTCAGTTGTATATACTGACGTGATACAGGCAATAGTAATGATCATAACACTGGTTGTAGGTCCTATAGTGGGAGTGATTTACATTGCCAACCACCCGGATATTTTTGCACAGAGCATATCATCAGCCCTTCATTCGGCCGGTGATTCATATACATCAGTTACCGGTGCCGTCAGGGGTTTTGGTGCCGGTCTGATCATTGCCGGAGGGTTCTCCTGGTTTTTTGGTTACCTGGGAGGACAGCCCCAGCTAAGTATGCGGTTTATGGCCATAAGGGACAGAAGGCAGGCCAAAAAAGCGCGTAACATAGGTATTGCATGGACGATAGTTGCATATATTGGAGCATTGAGCATAGGATGGATAGGAATAGCTATCTTTGGCCCTGCAGGCCTCGACGATCCCGAATATGTTATGCCCAGGGTAATTCTCACTCTTTTCCCACCGGCTTTTGCCGCAGTGCTCGTAACAGGAGCCATAGCAGCCATGATATCAACAGCTGATTCATTGCTTATACTGTCGGCCACCGAGCTTTCAGAAAACCTTCTCAAAAAAGCAGGGCCGGAAGAAGCAAGGCGCAAAGGGGACAGGTCGCTGCGCCGCTCCAGGCTGGTTACCGCAATGCTGGCAGTGATAGCGCTGGCAATCGCTTATGTGTCGCCTTCAAACCTGATCTTCACCCTCGTGAGTTACGTATGGGCCGGAATAGGTTGTACCTTTTCTGTTGTAATACTGCTTTCGCTGTTCTGGAAACGTTTCCATGGCAGAGCCGCCCTGGCAACCATAATAGTTGGTATGTTGTTTACCGTGTTCTGGATAAGCGGGGGCTTTGAGCAACATTACAGGGTAACCGATGAGAAGACCACATTCCTTACCGAACAAGATGTTATCACTGAAAAGGAAACAGCATTGCTTGAGCAAATGACAGGTACCAAGTATATCGGTGCAGGTCATTTTGAGGAAGATCTCACAGAGCTGGTGTCAGACCGGTGGAGCAAGGAAGAGATTGAAAAGAAAATACCGGTAATGATCACAGCATATACAGAAAAAGGAATACCTGCACGCCTGCTCACATTCATTGTGGCATTGCTGGTGGCGGTAAGTTTCACTTACCTTGTTCCGGGTAAAGAAAAATAAGCATCAGGCGTTCAAATAACCTGCTGCAGCGCACGAAATGGTTTGAAAATTTCCAAAAAGAGTTTAACTTTACGTTAGATATAATACTATATAATCATGGAAAAGGAAAAGGAAATCATAGTTGTACCATGGGATTTTACTGAAAAGGCTGAATTTGCACTGGCACACGCAGCCAAGATATCCAAAATGGTAAATGCACGTGTTGACCTGCTTCATATAGTCGACAGAAAAATTAAAACAGGGGAATACAAAAAGAGAGAGCATAAACTGAATAAGATAGCTTTGGACGGGAAGGATAAATATGATGTAGAGATCGATATAGCACTTATCCCGGGCTCAATCTTCTCGGCCATAGCAGAGTTTGTGAATGAGGAGAAGGCCAGTCTCGTTGTCATGGGAACGCATGGCATGAAGGGGATGCAGAAAGTGACCGGGAGCTGGGCTCTCAAGGTGCTGATAGGATCAAAGGTGCCTTTCATAGTAGTCCAGAATATGCCAAAGGATATGGAGAAATATCATAATATTGTCTTCCCTGTCGATTTCAGGTCGGAGAATAAAGAAAAACTCAAGATGACCATCTTCATGGGTAAATATTTTGATTCTAAAGTACATATCCTCAAAACAGTTACCGTTGATAAGAGCTTGCTCAAAAAGACCAATATCAACCTGAACTTTGCCATTAAATACTTGATGCAAAATAATATAGAGTACGAGATACATGACATGAAAAGAGGCCACCTGGCACAGCAGACAGTAGATTATGCAAAGAGCATTGATGCAGACCTGATATTGGTAATGACCACAAAAAATATCACCGCTGCCGATTATATACTGGGTGCACAGGAACAACAGATCATTGCAAACAGTGCTAAAATACCTGTGTGCTGCATAAACCCGAGAGCAAGCTTTACTTCGAAGGCGCAGTTTATGTACGGTTAACACGAATTATCGCGAACCGCGCCAGCGGGGTGAGTCAATTTAGAGGCGAACTATCACGAATGCCTGAATTAAAGGGCTAAGTTGAAGAAAGGGCATTTAGCCTACAAAAATCATGCTAAATTAAATATTAGTTTATATTTTTGTCATGCAGAACAAATGACAAAAGCAGGATTCTTATGCACAGGGAAAAAGTAAAACAGCTATTGAACTCTGAGCCGGGCAGGGATGTGCTGGTTAAAGGATGGGTGCGAACCAGGAGGGGAAGCAGAAAGGTATCATTTATTGCAATAAATGACGGATCCACAATAAACAATATACAGGTGGTGGTGGATATGAGTGCCTTTGAGGAAGATAAGATGAAACTTATAACAACGGGGGCCTGCATTGGAGTGGAAGGAAGGCTGGTAGCTTCTGAAGGCAAAGGACAGAATGTTGAGATACAGGCAAAAAAGATAGAAATATACGGCCCGGCCGATCCGGAGAAGTACCCACTACAAAAAAAGGGTCATACGATGGAATTCCTGCGTGAAATAGCACACCTGCGGTTCAGAACGAATACCTTTGGCGCGGTATTCAGGATAAGACACGCCCTGGCATATGCCGTTCATAAATATTTTAATGATAAGGGCTTTTATTACCTGCATACGCCCATAATTACGGGTTCGGACGCAGAAGGTGCCGGTGAGATGTTCAGGGTCACCACCTTTGACCTGAATAATGCACCAAAAGACGGGAATGGTAATGTTGATTTCAGTAAAGATTTTTTTGGTAAGGAAACTAATCTTACCGTCTCAGGCCAGCTGGAAGGAGAGCTGGGGGCGCTCTCACTGGGTGAGATATACACCTTTGGACCCACTTTCAGGGCTGAAAATTCGAATACGCCAAGGCACCTGGCCGAATTCTGGATGATAGAACCGGAAATGGCCTTTTATGACATTAATGATAATATGGACCTGGCTGAGGAATTTACAAAATACCTGATAAGATATATTCTGGATAATTGCAGTGAAGATCTCGATTTCCTCAGTATGATGGTGGACAGAGGGCTTATAGAAAGGCTGAATTTCGTACTGGCCAATGATTATGTGCGCATTACCTATACCGAAGCCGTTAATGTCCTGACCAAAGCCGGTAGAGACTGGGAATTTCCTGTTGGCTGGGGCAAGGACCTGCAGGCTGAGCACGAGAGGTACCTTGTTGAAGAGTATTATAAACGGCCGGTGATGGTAACTGATTATCCCATGGATATCAAGGCTTTCTATATGAAGCAGAATAATGACGGTAAGACGGTAAGGGCACTTGATGTTTTATTTCCCCTGATAGGTGAAATAATAGGTGGCTCGCAGAGGGAAGAAGAATTAGATAAACTGGAAGGCAGGATAAAAGAACTGGGGATACCCGAAGACCAATTGTGGTGGTTCCTGGAAACACGTAAGTTCGGGACAGCCCCGCACAGCGGCTTTGGGCTGGGCTTTGAAAGACTGATGTTGTTTATCACAGGGATGAAGAATATAAGGGATGTGATCCCTTTCCCACGGACACCGAGGAATGCTGAATTTTAGTTATTGAGATGAGGGAAAGATGTTAAAACAAAAACTAACACAGAAGCTTTTACAAAAACTCTCGCCGCAGCAGATACAAATGATCAAGCTGCTGGAGATCCCCACTATGCAGCTGGAGCAGAGGATAAAGAAGGAGATAGAGGAAAACCCGGCCCTTGAGGAAGGTAATGATGAGGAGAACGATAATGAAGCATCCCTGGATGAGGATGAAAACCAGAACGGGAATGAAGAGGATGAATTCTCACTGGACGATTACCTTGAGGATGAAGAGATACCCGATTACAGACTGCAGTCAAGAAATTACAGTAAGGAGGAAAATAAAAAGCAGGAAATACCATTCTCAACAGGCACTTCATTCCATGAATTCCTTGCCAGCCAGATGGGACTGCGTTCGCTCGATGAGAAACAGGAGATGCTGGTTGATTATATCCTTGGTAATATTGATGAGGATGGTTACCTGAGAAGGGAGATTGAGAATATCGTTGATGACCTGGCTTTTTCACAGAATGTCACAACAACCGAGGAAGAGCTGCTGGAAGTGCTGAAGATTGTCCAGGACCTTGAGCCTGCAGGTGTCGGGGCCAGGAACCTGCGCGAATGCCTCCTGCTGCAGCTGGAAAGGAAAGACCAGGATAAACCTGAAATAAAGAATGCCACCAGCATAGTGGATAAGTATTTTGGGGAGTTCACAAGGAAGCACTATGATAAAATAAAGGCCAGGCTGGGTTTAAATGATGAAGAGTTCAAAGATACCCTGGATGAAATACTCAAACTGAACCCGAAACCGGGAGGGTCGTTCAGTGATCCGATGAACAGGGAGAGTTATCATATTATACCTGATTTTATCCTTGAATATACAGAAGACGGGCTGGAGGTGAGTCTTAACAGCCGCAACCTCCCGGACCTGAGAATCAACAGGACATATGCAGAGATGCTCCAGGCCTATTCGGCAAGCAAGGAAAAATCCAAGACCCAGAAGGAGGCAGTGTCTTTCGTCAAGCAAAAACTTGATTCCGCTAAATGGTTTATTGACGCCATGAAGCAGAGACATAACACACTGCTGCTAACCATGAATGCAATACTGGATTTTCAGAGAGAATATTTTGTGGAAGGCGATGAGACAAAACTCAAACCTATGATACTTAAAGATATTGCTGACATGACGGGGCTTGATATATCAACGGTGTCAAGGGTTGCGAACAGTAAGTATATTCAGACTCATTTTGGGATCTTTCCCCTGAAATATTTCTTCTCCGAGGGCTTGCAGACCGATAAAGGTGAGGAGGTGTCGACAAGGGAGATAAAGAGCATACTGCAGGAATGTATAAGGAACGAGGATAAGAAAAAACCACTGACCGATGAAAAGTTAACAGAAATATTGCAATCGAAAGGATATCAGATTGCCAGGCGAACAGTGGCAAAGTACCGTGAGCAGCTGGATATACCTGTTGCGAGATTAAGGAAGGAAGCATAATGACAAAATTTACAGATATAACATCGCTAAAGCTGGGGTCTCAAATACTCTCTGTAATATTCTTCCCGGGTTTTCTACCCATATATGGTTTATTAATAATATTCAATGCCCCTACCTTATTCGCTTATGAGCTGGCAGTGAGGTACGGCAGCCTGAAGGGTGTTATACTCTTGCTGGCCTTTGTTAATATGACCGTTGTCCCGGTAGCCATTATGCCGCTGCTGAAATACAAAAACATCATATCATCGTACAGCATGGACATAAGGTCGGACAGGATCGTACCCATGGCCATTGCCAGCCTTATGTGCCTGGTAACAACGATAATATTTTATTCATTCCGTATACCGGGTATTATACAGTCGTTTATACTCGCCACAACAATACTTTCAATACTCATACTGCTGATAACCCTGAAGTGGAAAATATCAATCCATTCTGCCGGCCTGGGCAGCCTGCTGGCCATGGTTATGGCCCTTTCTGTAAGGATGTTTGCTGATCTGGCGGTATTATGGATACCCCTGATACTGATCACAGGCCTGGTAATGGCTGCACGGCTGTACCTTAAGTCTCATACCTCCACGCAAATATACGCCGGTTTTGCACTCGGCTTTATTACCATGTGGCTAGTTATGGTAGTCTTTTGAATAATTGATCCAGGGCTTTATCAAGCAGACCGGCATCTTTCCCCAGCCATAGTATGTCTTTCTTGACATCAGGAAGTGTTCTGATCTTTGCCAGTTCCTTTTGCTTAATAGTGCTTATACCATATTTCCCAGCCATGTAGAGGGCAAGGTATTCCTGTTCCGGCTGGCCGGGGGTAGGGATGAGTATGGCTGTCTTACCGAGGTGAAAAAGATCCATTATTGTGCTGTATCCTGATCGGCATACGATAAGGTCAGCCTCAAGCATCAGCTTCCCGAGTGCCGTTCCGTCGAGCCAGGGATATCTTATTATATCATCATTAGTTTGTTTGTCCTCTCCCGGTGTACCGGCAAGGATAACCAGCTTTCCGGGTAGTTTGTTTTTTTGTGAGGTGATGATATTTTCAAGCCTGGTGCGCTGTGGCTCGGGACCGGAGAGAAGGGCGAGGGTGAATCTTGTCATCCTGAGCAAAGCGAAGGATCTATTAACCGACAGTCCCTCGATGAGATCCTTCGCTTTGCTCAGGATGACAGGAGCTTCGCTCAGGAGGGCAAAGCGGCTCAAGGGTCCTATATACCGGGTATTGGCAGGCATCCTGCAATCATGGGAAAGCCTGCCGCTGAGGTTATTGTCACCGGGAAGATCCGGTACCCAGCATTCGTCATATCTGCGGGCAACAGAGCGATGTATGGTTGAAACCAGCGGTTCAAAAAAGCCGAGGCCACGGGGAAGAGCCACCCTCAACTGGTGGGTGACATATATGCTGTACACCTTACTGCTCCACATACCGAAACGGTTATCACTGATTACAATATCGACATTGTATTTGCGTATCATGCCCGGCAGACGTAAGCGGTCTGAAAGAAATCCGCAAAGGAGCACAGGCAGCTGTAAAAGTACTGCTATGTACAGTGGGAGGTATCCGGGGTAATACACCGGGGGTGACCATAAAGCAAAAAATTCATCATAGGTGTTTTTATCGAATGTTTTGTAAAGACCCCGGGGTGCCGCAATGTATATCTTATGGCCTCTCTTCTTCAATTGTGCCGCTATAAGCTGTATCCTGGTAGCATGACCTGTTCCCCAGGCCAGGGGACAGATAAAAATATTTTTTTTACCATTATTTTTCATGGGGCAACTGGTGACAGGTCTTTGCCGGTAATTTACAGGTGTTTAATAATAGCAAAAATAGTATAATTTGAAAGATATGCGGCATTAAGCCAATGCTATGACTATTGTCATTTTATTAGCTTTAGCCTGTTGTATATTTACATCCTGAAGGACCTGGCAAGAATTAATAAAATATATCTCATGAAAAGATCAATTAACCCTGATCCTTATACCTGGAAGAAAGAGTATGAGCTGGATAATAAGCTTT
>JAYEGY010000124.1:0-7848 GCA_034659275.1 Bacteroidota bacterium
GGAACTAACACATATTACTATGCTGATCAGATCAGTGAAACAGACTATCAAGAATGGGACTTATTAGCATATAAACTCGAAAATGGACTTAAAAAGTTGATTGATAGCCTCGAAGCAAAGAAATATACTGGTACCTGGGAAGACAGCCAAATAGTAAAAGAGTCAAATGCTATCTATTTAAACACTCTGTAGTATTAACCCATTATTCCATTATTGCATCATTCCAGAGCTACCGGCATCATCCATCAAATAAATCCTATCTTTGTGCAAAATTTTCAAATATGGCCAAGAAGAAGAAACCGGCAAAGATGAAGAAGAAGCTTGCCGGTCAGATAAAGGAAGTATTCAGGGGCGAGCCCCGTAAATTATTTAATTACAAACAGGTATCGGCTCGATTAAATATCAGCGATCCTTCCCAGCGCAGGCAGGTGTCCAAAGTGATGTACGACCTGAAAAAGAAGGGCTTTATTGAAGAGGTTACCAAAGGACGCTACCGTTCCCGGCAGGCAGGTGCATATATAACAGGCACGGTGGATATGACCCGCATGGGCTACGGCTTTATTACCGGCGCCGATATCGAAGAGGATGTATTTGTGTCGAACCGTAATCTTAACACGGCCCTTCACGGAGATAAGGTGAAGGTGAGGCTCCTCTTGCGCAAAAAAGGGAACCGCCCGGAAGGCGAAGTGACAGAAATTATTGAAAGGGCATGCGAGACCTTCGTGGGGACTGTGGAAGTGATGCCTCAATTTTCTTTCCTTATGCCCGACAACAAGGGAATGCCATTCGATCTCTTCATACCCAACGAAAACCTTCACGGTGCAAAACAGGGCATGAAGGCTGTGGCTCGTATCACTCATTGGGACAGTCGGCAAAAAAATCCCGTGGCAGAGATTGTGGAGGTCCTGGGAATGCCCGGTGAGCATGAAACGGAGATGCATGCCATACTGGCTGAATTTGAACTGCCCTATGACTTCCCCAAAAAGCTTGAATCGGATGCTGAAAAAATACCCGTTAAAATAACAAAAGAAGAGATAAGCAAAAGGCGCGATTTAAGGAAAGTGCCAACATTTACCATCGACCCGGGGGATGCAAAAGACTACGACGATGCACTGTCATTGCGTAAGACAAAGGACGGCCTCTGGGAAGTGGGTGTACATATCGCCGATGTTACGCATTATGTTAAGCCCGATACTACTATCGACAAAGAAGCAGAAAAGAGGGGCACATCGGTATACCTGGTCGATCGCGTGGTTCCCATGCTGCCCGAACGGCTATCCAACAACGTGTGCTCCCTCAAGCCCGGCAAGGATAAGCTTACCCATTCAACCGTCTTTATAATGGACGATGAAGCCAATGTCAGGGAACAATGGTTCGGACGTACCATCATCAATTCCGATCAGCGCTTCTCCTACCGTGAGGCTCAGAAAATAATCGACGGAGAGGAAGGCCCCATGAAGGATATCCTCCTCAGGCTGCATGACATGGGACAGAAGATGAGATCACGTCGGTTCGATGCGGGCGCTTTCTCTTTTGAACGCACTGAAGTGCAATTTAACCTTGATGAGGAAGGCTACCCCCTGGGCATACACTTCAGGGAGAGCGGCACGGCCAATCAGCTCATAGAGGAATTTATGCTCCTGGCAAACAGGAGGGTGGCTGAATTTATTGGTGCCAGGAAAGGCGATAAACAAAAAACATTCGTTTACCGGGTGCACGATAAACCCGATCCTGACAAGATTGACAGATTTAGCTCATTCATAAAACGCTTTGGCTACAAGCTAGATACCAAGAGCGAGGGCTCAATGGCCCACTCCATCAATAAGCTCATCAAGAAGGTGAGTGGGAAGAAAGAACAAAACATCATAGAGGAACTGGCCCTGAGGTCAATGGCCAAGGCAGTGTATTCAACCGATAATATAGGCCATTATGGCCTGTCCTTTAAATACTACACCCACTTCACCTCCCCGATCAGGAGGTACCCCGATATGATGGTGCACCGGCTGCTGACCGCTTATCTTGATGGTGAATCATCAAAGGACAAAGTGAAATATGAAAAGTGCTGTGAGCATGCTTCCAAGATGGAGCGCCTGGCTGTTGAAGCCGAAAGGGCATCAATCAAATACAAACAGGTGGAATTCATGCAGGACAAGCTGGGTGAGGTGTATGAAGGAGTTATATCGGGTGTTACCGAATGGGGCATCTACGTGGAGATAGTCGAGAACCATTGCGAGGGCATGATATCTATTCAAAACCTGGATGATGATTTCTACGAATATGACGAAAAAAACTACTGCATCCGCGGCCGCTACAAGGGAACGGAATACACCCTTGGCGACACAATCAATGTAACTGTCGTAAAAGCCGACCTCCAGAAAAAACAGCTGGACTATGCGCTGGCGGACAACCAGGACTCCGACGCCGGCGGTAACTAATAAAAAATGGAATATTGGAACCGAGGATCCCGAGTTTGCGATAGCAAGCGAGGGAGAAGAGCTCGACGAATCCCTGCGTCAGCAGGGTGAGTCAATAATGGAATGGTGGAATAATGGGATAGGTACACTTAATAAATTATTTGAATAATTTGATATTATCTGGTAACCTGTCATGTAATTTTCTCGCTGTATTTAAATAAACTTGTTAACCATGAACGAAAGAAAGAACCTTAATAGGGGCTATATGAAACTTGTCGTATGGCAGGATGCAAGGGTGTTGTACAAGCTAACCTGGAAAATTTTTAGGGATTTCCCATTCACATTAAAGAAAGTGGCTGCAAATCAAATATCTTCAGTAGATTCTGTCCACAGAAATATTGCTGAAGGTTATTGCAGAAAGAGTATTTCTGAATATCTGAACTTTCTGAATTTTTCCCAGTCTTCACTTGGCGAATCTGTATCGGGAACTAATACATATTACTATGCTGATCAGATTCGTGAAACAGACTATCAAGAATGGGACCTGGGAAGACAGCCAAATAGTTAAAGAGTCAAATACTATTTATTTAAACACTCTGAAGTATTAAGCCATTATTCCATCATTCCAGTATTCCAGTATTCCAGTATTGACTCATCCCGAATTCACGGGATTTCATCGAGCTCGCAGCACTCGCTTGCCTGTGGCAAACTCGCCTTGCTCGGTTCCATTATTCCCAGGAACCTGATTTTTCATATCTTTACACTACACAAATTCCTGTCGCCACATGATTAATTTGTACAACGTATACTCACGTTCCAAAAAAATAGTGGCCCGCGATACAGGCGATGAATACGTCCTGGTACCGGTCACCGACAATATTGCGGATATGAAATCCGTTTATACTCTGAACAGCACCGGCGCCTTTATCTGGAACCGCATCGACGGCACCAGGACAGTGAAGGAGATTGTTGATGAGGTGGAGAAGGAATTTGATGTGGAAGGTAAGCAGGCCCTTGATGATGTGCTGTCATTTTTCTCTGATATGAAAGAGTACCTTATCATTTTCGAATGACCGCTTATTCGCTTAAGATAGCAGACTATACAATTTTCTTCAACGGGATGACAGATGGCGTTGACCTCCAACCCTCGCCATCACAACAGTCATTTATCACTGACGACACAGAGTACGACCTTGCCATAAACGTGTTTGCAGGTTCGGTGGTCGTCATGGATGAAGCCACTCCCGTCTTCAGGGCACCATACGTGGAAGAAATAAACGGCATGAGGGTGAAAAAGAACGATATGTTCTGGACGGTGTACCGCCTGGGTGACTATATCCTCATACGCACCACCTGCCCTGTATCAAAAGATTACAAAGAGGCCCTGCTGGTGATAAGGCCCGGAGAAAAAAGCTGGGACATAATAATAGATTCCTCAAAGGCCATTATTGATCCGATGTGTTATCCCATTGACGGCCTGCTGTTATACTACCTCACGGCATTGAACGATGATATCTTTATCCACGGATCGGGGGTAAGTCATAACGGGAAAGGTTACCTCTTCACCGGAAAATCCGGGAAGGGAAAATCAACCATAGCACAGATTTTCAGGAGTAACGGATCGGAAGTAGTGCATGACGACAGGCTTATACTGAGGCTGAAAGATGACAGGGTCTTTATGTATAACACACCCGTGTACGAGGGTGATATATATAAGAAATCTTTACTGTCAACAATATATATTATTGACCATGGCGACCGTAACATCACTGCCCGCACCGGTCATTCAGATGCCTTAACAGCCGTTATGGCTAACTGCATACAGCATCACTGGGACACCGGTATCATCGGGAGGCTGACGGGAGCCATTTTGAAAATGATTAAGCTGATAAACGTAAAAAAACTTCAATTTGTGCCTGACAGCACAATTGTGTCATTTATTGAAAAGGATGAATTCTGAAGAAGACGACCAACGGAAAGTTTTACGTGGCCTGGCAGATGAGCTGCTGGACAAAGGGACATCAATACGTATCACCGCCTCGGGCTACAGCATGTACCCCGCCATCAAACCGGGCAATACCATCATAATTAAGTCCGTGCCCTTCGATGAGCTTAAGTGCGGTATGATAATAGCCTGGAAAAGGGAAAAGGACATGGTGGTGCACCGGCTGGTGCTGGCCTATGAATCAGATGAAAAAAAATTCTACATCACACGTGGCGACAGCTGCCGGTCATCGGATAAGCCCGTAACCGAGGATATGATAGCAGGACGTGTGGAGGCCATATATAAGGGACAACGCCTCCTCCGTCCGGTGATGATACACCCCATTGCTGAGAAGAGGTACCGGATGAACAGGATGAAAACGGTTTTGCTGGGCTACCTTCGTAAGTTGCTGTAAGAAACAGTGTGAATGGTTTCACCCGCTCCGACTACGCCCCGTGCATTCGGGGCTTCGTCGGACGCAGTCCGCGGGTTTAGCAGGTAGCAAGCCTTCGCCAAAACTTCAGACTTTGCCCCACGGGCTTTGTCTGACGCAGTCGGCTGACAAAGTGGGGGAGGGATGTTGATATTGAAGAAGAATGCTTGCTTTTTACTCAGCAATAATTTATTACTTTTGGATACGTTATGAATCATTAAAAGGTAAACCGGCGTGTCAAGAAAGTGGACAATAATAATTATAGTTATTCTTTTTGCAGGGATGGCTGCCCTGGCATATTTCCTACAGCAAAAAAAGAGGGCTTATGTAGCGAGTCCGTATGGCAGTGTTCCTCTTGATGCGGGCATTATCATTGAAGCCGTCGATATGCCCGGCCTTTTTGAATCCCTGGCAGCCGATAATGAGATGATCAAAGGCATGTTAGAAATACCCGAACTGAAGCGTTTCACGGATGGGATCCATACTATCGATTCACTTACACACAAGCGCGAGTACAGCCAGGTAGCCGGAAATAATCCCGTTCTTATATCCATTCACCTCCTGGGTAAGAAGAGGCTTACACCGTTTTTTTCCTTTGCCGCATCACCGGAGATACGAGACAAGCATATAAGATCAATACTGGAAGAAATACCGGGGTACAGGTATACAGTGAAGGAGTACGAGGGGAGCGATGTATACGAGCTGGTTAAGTCGCCCAGCGGTGAATCAACTCTTTTCATATCCATGGTGAGGGGGGTGATCATCATCAGCCCTTCACATATACTTGTTGAAGCAGGTATAAGGCAGGTTGAGCAGGAGATGGATGTAAGGGACCTGCCGGGATTCAGAACAGTGTTAGCAGCAGCAGGTAAGAATGAAAACAAGGTATACCTCTTATTTGATAACCTGGCGAAATTTATATCCCTGCTGAGTGTTCAGAAAGATGATGGGATGGCATCTTATATCGACGACCTGGCATCGTGTATGGAAGCTGACCTTTATATCAAAAGATCGGGTTTCTTTTTAAGCGGATATATTGAAACCAGTGATTCAAGCCAGATATTGCACGATTACCGCTTCCAGGAACCCGGTTCATACGATATCTTCAGATATATGCCTGCCGGTGCTGCCATGTTTGAAGTAATAACAGAACCTGTCGGTAAAGCCCAGGCTGTCACCAGCGATGAGACAAGGTATATATCCGATATCGTGAGAAGCCAGCTTCGAGGTGAGATGGCAAGGGTATATCTCAATATCAAGGGACAGAAGACAGAAATGAACAAACTGGTCCTTTTCGATCTCAGGGGCAGCAATGCAACGGAAGAGGCATTTGCCAAGGAAGTGGAGCAGTATTACCAGAGAAAAGGAGTTCCGGTTAATGAATATATTATAACGTACAAGCCCGATGCAGAAACAGAATACACGATATACAGGTTGCCCATGGATAATCTGGGGTATGAGCTGGGAGGACGTTTCGGTGATTATTTAAAATCAGAATATGCAACCTTTTATGATGATGTATTAGTCTTAAGTAGTGCAACAGGGACACTGTCAAAATTTATTTATGATAATATACTGAACAGGACCCTGGCCAATGATTTGTCGTACCGGGAATTTGAAAGCACAATGCCCAGCAGCGCGGGGTATTACTTTTATTGTGTGCCCTCGAGGATAATACCGGTGCTGGAAGGTGTGTTAAAGGAAGACATTGTGAAAGGATTGGAAAGAAATACCGAAGCCTTACGCAAACTGCAGGCCATAGGCTACCAGTTTGTATCGAGCAATGATATGATCTATAATACATTGTCAGTAACCTATAAACCAGAGGTAAGGGAAGAGGCAAAGGCTGTCTGGGAGAGCCTGCTGGACACCGTTGCCTTTTCAAAACCTCTTTTCTTTACCAATCATTATACCGGTGGCCATGAAATATTCATACAGGATATGAATCATAAGCTCTACCTTATTAACTCTGCAGGAAGAATATTATGGAAGAGGCCGATTAGTGAGGCTATGAAGGGGGATGCCTATATGATTGATTATTATAAGAATGGTAAACTGCAGATACTCTTTGCCACAGAGCACCACCTCTATCTTATTGACCGTAACGGTAATAATGTTGAAAGGTACCCTGTCAGGTTAAGGTCGCCTGCAAGCAACGGACTGGCTTTATTTGATTACGAGAACAATAAAGATTACAGGTTGTTTATCTGCGGTGCCGACAGGAAAGTATACGCTTATGATAAAACAGGTAACACCGTCAAAGGCTGGAACCAGTTCAGCACTGCCAGCACGGTTACCAGTGAGGTTGAATTTTTCAGGGTATCAGGGAAAGATTACCTGGTGGTGAATGATGACGACAATATGTATATTCTTAACAGGAGGGGTAATGTGAGGGTTGAAATGAAAGAACAGGTTGCAAGATCAGACCGCTCGGCGTTAAGGCTCAACACCGGGACGAGGCCGCAGATGGTGCTGGCTTCGAAAGACGGTGAAATAAAGATGGTGAATTTTAACGGTGAGGTGCAAACATACAGCGTAAATGAATTCTCAAAAGACCCTGTTTTTGAGTTTTTTGACCTTGATGCTGATGGGCTGGGTGAATATATCTTCATTGACGAAAACAGGGTATATGCTTATGATAATGACAGGAGCAAAATGTTCAAGCTAAGCCTCAGTTCAGATGACATTATCGGTCCTTACGGACTTGAGTTTTCGTCAATTGATAAAAAGATAGGATTTACAGACGTAGCTGCCAACCAGGTATATGTAGTAGATGAAAGGGGAAAGAGCCTCAATGGATTCCCGCTCAACGGGACCACTGCTTTCTCAGTGGGGAAACTCAACAGGGGAAGCAGTTTTAACCTTATTACGGGCGGGAGTGATAGCTTCTTATATAATTACGAGATTACCAGATAAATTAACAAAAACATGAAAAGCAAAACAGTATTTATAATTTTACTTTCCTTCCTTGTTCTGTCATCATGTATTAAAGAGACATATGACATGGACAAATTATC
>JAYEGY010000125.1:0-7848 GCA_034659275.1 Bacteroidota bacterium
AACCGGAATATCCGTCCACTCCTTGTTTTGCTTTAACAGCGTAATGAATTCAAAACCATCTATCTCGGGCATTTTGAGGTCGAGGAATATAAGATCCGGTATGTTCTTTTCCATTAATTTCAAACCTTTTTTACCGTTCACGGCCGAAAATACCTTATATCCATTACGCTTGAATAACGATTCCAGAAGCAGCAGGTTGGTATTTGAGTCATCTATTATAAGTATAATTTTGTTACTCATTTAGAGAGAGATGATTATTTATGATAAAGATCAAAAAATATGAAATCTTAAATTCTGTTAAATATAAAAAAATATCACCGTTTTATGGTGATTTAGATCATCATTAAGTAAAAAAAAATAATACATTTGTTTGGTTGATAAGCCAGTTGTTCATATATATTAATGGTACACTTTAGTTTAGTTTAAATTTGGAATATAATAGCTCTAAAAACTTGATTCCTGACAATGGGATCTTTAATTATCTTACCGCGGATGAGAAAAGGAAATTATCATCGGGAGTAACTTTGATGACATTTGAACGACAGGATATACTATTTAAACAGAATATGCCTTCTGATCATGTGGTTTATGTCATCAGCGGGCTGATAAAAGTATACAACGGAGTTAGGGGCGACCGTGTTATTTGTATCAAGCTGGCCGGTCCCGGCAATTTTGCAGCTTTATCAAGTGCTTATGCATCAAATATATACATGAATTCCGCAGCTGCAATTGAACAGACAGTTGCTCTTATGATAAGAAAAGAAAACCTCAGGGATGTACTAAAGCAGAATGGTATATTCTCCCTTTCCCTTATAAACCTGATGGGAAAGGAGATTCTGGACATATCCAGGAAGCTGGTTACCTTTTCAATGAAACAGCTGCCCGGAAGGGTTGCTGACCTCATACGATATTTTTCCGAGGAAGTTTTTAAAAGCAATGAATTCACTGTATCTCTTACAAGGCAGGAAATGGCGGAATTAATAGGCACTACAAAGGAAAGCCTTATAAGAACACTTAACGAATTTAAAAATGATAGAATAATAGACCTTGATGGTAAACACATCAAAATACTGTCAAATGATCTTATTAAAGTATTGTCTGAAATAGGTTAAAAAGAAATTATGCATAAACATTGTTCCGGAATAGTAGCATTGCTACTGCTTATTGTATTTCTAATATCATCCTGCCAGAATAGTGGTCATCAGGATCAGATGGGGAAGGGTATTATATGCTCCAATGGCATGGTTGTTTCTGCTCATCCCCAGGCATCACAAATAGGGACCAGGATACTTATAAAGGGAGGAAATGCATTTGATGCTGCTGCAGCCACAGCTTTTGCCCTTGCAGTCAGTTATCCCACTGCGGGCAATATTGGCGGTGGTGGACTCATGGTTTTAAGGGATGCCGATGGTAAATATGCTGCCCTTGACTGCAGGGAAAAAGCTCCTGCACTTGCAGTGCGCAACATGTACCTTGATGAAGAAGGTGAGGTTATTAAAGGTATGAGCACCCGGACTCGTGCTGCAAGTGGAGTGCCAGGATCAGTTGCAGGTATACTGGAAATGCATACTAAGCATGGTGTAATTCCCCTCAGAGATGTTATTCAGCCAGCTATTGACCTGGCGCGTAACGGCTTTCCCCTTACACGTAAGCAGGCTGAATCACTGAACAGGGTGCGCGATAATTTCATTCAAAGGAATGATCATCCGGTAGCTTTCGTGAAAGACACTCTCTGGGCTGAGGGAGATCTGCTGGTGCAGGAGGATCTGGCTATGACACTTGAACGGATCCGTGACTATGGATATAGGGATTTTTATCATGGTGTAACTGCAGATTTGATTGTTTCTGAAATGAAAAAGGGAAACGGACTGATAAGCCATGAGGACCTCGAGAATTACTCAACAGTGTGGAGAGAACCCATAATAGGTCACTATTCAGGATATAAAATAATATCAATGCCCCCACCGTCAAGTGGAGGAGTTGCACTGTTGCAGTTATTAGGAATAATGGAAAATATGTTACCTGACCAACCTGTATTTCATTCCGTAGAAGATATCCACCTGATTACAGAGGCTGAGCGAAGGATATATGCCGACCGGGCTTATTACCTTGGCGATCCTGATTTTGTACAAATACCTGTTGAAGCATTGGTGAGCGATGAATACCTGGCTGAACGGATGTCTGATTTTAATCCCACGAAGGCATCATCTTCCGATGATATATCTTATGGCTTAATTCCTGCTGTGGAGAGTGAGGAAACAACACATTTTTCAGTGGTTGATAAGGACCGTAATGCAATTGCCTTTACCACAACACTTAATAGCGGTTATGGAAATTGTATTGTTGTGGAAGGGGCGGGTTTCCTTCTAAATAATGAAATGAATGATTTTTCATCCAAACCGGGATATCCGAATATATATGGATTAATAGGGGGTGAGGCAAATTCCATTAAGCCGGGTAAGCGAATGTTGAGTTCCATGTCACCGACGATTATTGAGAGAGAAGAACAGCTCTACATGGTCCTGGGAACACCTGGTGGGTCTACAATTATTACTTCGGTTTTTCAGGCCTTGCTTAATGTATTAGAATATGATATGGATATGCAGAAGGCTGTTGATGCACCAAGATTCCATCACCAGTGGATGCCGGATGTGATTTATTTTGAGCGGGAAGGAGCAGATACATTGCTTATCCAGAAACTGGAAAATATGGGGCATAATATAAGACTCCGTTCTTCAATAGGAAGGGTTGATGCAGTAAGGATGCTACCTGATGGACGTTTGGAGGGCGGTGCTGACTCCAGAGGAGATGATATAGCCTGCGGATACTGACTTAAGGATTTTATCGTCTTTTTGTAAATACACAGCTTTTTTTTTCATTAAATGAAATAAATTAATACTTTTATCAGTTGTAATCATAAAGCCAGATAATATATTTGAATAGCCTCAAATAGCTGTAATATGAAAAAAACTCTGATAATTACTATCATCATTCTGGTTATCATCCTTATACTTCCAGCTGTCGGATTTTTTGGATGGTTTTTTAAAGAGAAAAAACCAGTTGATATAGTTATACTGGACAAAACCGTTCATACTCTTGACCGGGTAAAGCATCGTGGTCTTATCTGGGTATTGACCAATGACAGGTTTGTTAAAGAGAATAACCGCAAGTATTCGCTGCGGAAAGATTATTATGGTTTCTTCCCATTTAAGCCGATGAGGTCGAAACAGTTCAGGAGAAACGATTTTCGCCTCGCAGAACTCATCAATATAGCAGAGAATAATGATGCTCTCTATTATGCTGATACATATGGTGTTTTCTTTAACGACTGGTATCAGGGGATAAACAGGAGCAGGCATTCCCGCATACTTTATGGGGGACTGAATAACAACGATTATCTCCTGCTTTCTGAAATGAAGAAACGAAATAAATTAGTAATACTGGAATATAATACACTTCATTATCCCACCGATGCTTATGAAAGATACCGTGTTGAGGAATTAATGGGTTTTAAAGCAACCGGTTGGACTGGTCAGTGCTATGCTTCTCTTGATTCAACCAGTCCTGATCTACCGGTATGGGTGGTTGACCTGTATAAAAAGAAAAACAGGGAGCCATGGACCTTTCAGAACGCTGGAATAATACTTTTAAAGGGGGAAAATGAAATATTGGTACTAGAGGAAGGCACACACCTGGAAAATGCTTACCCCTTTATAATGACAGGTACTGATGTGGCAGAAGATTATTCTGTCGCCGTCCAGATTCCATTTGATAAACCTTTTGACATAATAGAACCACGTGATAACGAAGTGCTTTCTACTTTTAAGATGATGACAACGGAAGAAGGAGAGCTGCTGCTTGACAGACATTTTCTGACAAGTGAATTCCCGGCAGTAATAGTAAATCCTGGTGATGTAAGGTCGGCATATTTCTGTGGTGATTTTGCCACAAGCAAATTACCGCCGTGGACATCCTGTTTTGGCTCTATGGATATACTTAAAGGCTTACTTTATAATAGTAACGACAAGAATGATACCCGACGCTTCTTCTGGCAGTATTACAGGCCTCTGCTGACAGGAATGCTGAATAATTATTATCTCGATCTTAAAATGGAGGAATAGTTATAGTATTGATTGATTGTGGACAGGCCTAAATAGAGCCTGTCTTTTTTTTATCCGCTGAACCATGAAAATAACTTTAGTGCAGGCAGATATAGCCTGGGAAAATAAAGAGGTTAATTTCTCAAAGTATGAATCCCTTCTGAACAGCCTTACCGGTAAAATAGACGTGGTTGTTCTTCCTGAGATGTTCAGCACAGGATTCTCAATGAACTGTGATCTACTGGCCGAAAATATGAATGGCCAAACCATGAAGTGGATTAGTAAAATTACCTCCAGTGCTGGTTTTGCCATGATAGGAAGTTTTATTGCTGTAGAAAACAGTAAATATTACAACAGGCTTGTGTTTATGAAACCCGACGGTAATTACGCTACCTACGATAAAGGCCATCTTTTCAGGATGGAGAAGGAGAATAAGTACTATAGCAAAGGAGAGCGGCCCGTTATTTATCCATTCAGGGATTGGAGGTTTTCTTTGCAGATTTGTTATGACCTCAGGTTCCCCGTATGGAGCCGTAATGTCAATAACGCTTATGATGTTCTGGTTTACATTGCCAACTGGCCGGAGGCCAGGCGTAATGTATGGAATACCTTATTACCAGCCAGGGCTATTGAAAACCAGTGTTTCGTGCTTGGGGTTAACAGGATAGGTAAGGATGGAAACGGTATTGACCACTGTGGCGATTCAATGATAGTCGACCCAAAAGGAAAAATAATCGCTCAAACAAATATGTATGCTGAGGAAATTATTAGCCATGAAATATCCCTTGATGATCTGAATCTCTTCAGGGACAAATTTCCCGTATGGAATGACGCAGACAGGTTTAAATTGCTTTCAGATTAACAACGCCTCGTACAGTATCTGTGCCGGGTGCTTGGCTCTACGCCCCGTACCGTCCATTATCTGATGCCTGCAACTGGTACCGGGAGCGGCAATAATTATATCTTCTTTAGAATTTCTAACCGTGGGGAATAATACAAGTTCACCGACTTTCATGGACAAATCAAAATGCTCTTTCTCATAACCGAACGAACCGGCCATGCCACAACATCCCGATGGTATTTCTTCAACACTGTAATTTGAAGGTATAGAGAGGATCTCTTTCGTGCTTTCCGTACTGGCAACAGCCTTTTGCTGGCAATGACCGTGCAACAGGATCTTCCTCGATTCATTGCTGAACAAGGATGATTTTATGTTTCCATTTTTGTATTCCCGGCTGATAAACTCATCTATTAACAGGGCATTTTCCGAGAGGCTTTCTGCTTTTGAGCGGTATTTCTCAGGCACCAGCTCTGGAAATTCATCCCTGAAACCCAGAATAGCCGAAGGTTCAATGCCCAGGAGTGGAGTGTCATGCTTGATCAGATCGGCCAGTTTAACGACATTATCAATAGCTATCTTTCTTGCTTTTCGCAAAAGCCCTTTCGAAAGAAAGGTCCGTGCACTAAGGTTATGCTCAGGAATGCCAACACTATAGCCCAGGGCTGTTAGTAGTTTTATTGACTGAATGCCAATAATAGTATCATTGTAATTGGTAAACTCATCAGCGAAAATGTAGACTTTTCTTAAAGGCTGTGCAGGGTTCAGATGATGAAGGTTTTTTCGTGCCCACCTTCTAAGTGTGGTCCTGTAAATTACCGGAATTGACCTTTCCCTGGCAAATCCTATTACCCTCTTAAAGAGGTTGGAAAAGAATCTGTTCTTCAGGAAGAAGTTATAAAATACAGGAAATATTGAGCCCAACTTGTTCAAAGTGCTTATGTAAGCTATCAGCCTGGTACGTAACGGTATACCGTGATTGTCATACCACTTCTGCATAAATTCTGTTTTCAGCTTTGCCATATCAACATTTGATGGGCATTCACTCTTACAACCTTTGCAGGAGAGGCATAAATCCAGTATTTCATATATTTCAGGATGATCCCAGCCATTGTCGCCGGCATTATTAAGAAATTCCCTCAGAACATTTGCCCTTGCCCTGGTTGTGTTCATTTCGTCCCTGGTTGCCATATAACTGGGGCACATGGTTCCGCCAATTATTTCTGTTTTCCTGCAATCGCCTGAACCATTGCACTTCTCAGCTGCCCTGATATAGCCGCCGGTATCCTCGAAACTAAAATATGTTTCCAGTTGCCTTACTTCCTGTCCAGGCGTATATCTCAGTGAACTGTTCATCGGTGGAGTGTCAACTATCTTACCAGGATTGAGTATGCCTTCAGGATCCCAGGTGTACTTTACTTCCCTTAATATGTTGTATATTCTGTCACCGTACATCAGGGGTATAAATTCCCCTCTTAACCTGCCATCACCATGTTCTCCGCTTAAGGAGCCCCTGAATTTCTTTACCAGCCCGGCTGTTTCCATTCCAAGTGTATGGAATAATTCAACATCACCGGCTTCCTTCAGGTTTAATACGGGTCGCAGGTGAAGCTCACCGGTGCCTATATGAGCATGGTAAACACATTCCTTATTATATTTTGCCAGCATATTGTCAAATTCATGCATATATTCTGGCAAGAAGTTTACACTGACTGCTGTATCTTCAAGGAGGCTGACAGGTTTGGCATCACCTTTCATATTTGCCAGGACACCGACGCCTGCTTTTCTCAGGTTCCAGACTTTGTCTATGTCGCTGTTCCATACCCTGGGGAATGCATATCCATATCCTTCTTTCCTCATTGCTTGCTCCATGGAGTCACATATCTCCTTTATCTCTTCATTACTCTGGCGGGCAAATTCAACTATTAGTAATGCTCCAGGTTTTCCCTGGAGGAAAAACCTGTTCTTTCTCTGTTCAATATTGTCCCCGGTAAGTTCAAGAATTTTATCATCCATCATCTCTACGGCATCCGGGTCATACTTCAGGGCTATCAGGTTGGCAGGATAAGCATCGTTCCTTTCTTTCAGGTGAACACAGCAAAGAACCTTTTCAGGAGGGGGAAGAGGAACAAGATTAAGCTTTATCTCGGTTATTACGGCAAGTGTACCCTCTGATCCTGCAATTATTTGAGACAGGTTAATATCATTACTGTTTTTCTCACTGAAAACAGCGGTCTGCAGAAGGAGATCGAGAGCATATCCCGTATTCCTTCTGGGAACTGAGGGATCAGGATATTCACTTATTATTTCCCTTGCTGTTTCAGTATCAGATAATATTTCGTTAAGCTTCCGGTATATCTTTCCTTCCAGGTTGTTTTGCCTGCATTTGTTGTTGAATTCATCAACAGAGAGAGCTCCAAATACCGCTTTGCTGCCATCACTCAGTATTGTTTTGACTTCCAGTGTATGTTCACGGGTACTGCCGTATCTCAGGGAATGCAATCCACAGGCATTATTACCAAGCATACCTCCCATAGTGCACCTGTTGGCAGTTGATGTTTCGGGACCGAAGAATAAACCATGGTCCGCAAGCCTTTTATTCATTTCTTCCAGGTTCACCCCCGGTTGTACCCTTATCCATTTCTCCTCCGTATTAATCTCCAGGATATTGTTCATATGCCTGCTTATGTCTACCACTATACCGGAACCTACGACCTGTCCGGCAAGTGATGTTCCGGCACCGCGCATTATAAGGCTTGATCCATTACTGCGTGCATATTTAACAAGTAATTGCAGGTCTTCTTCGTCGGCAGGCCAGGCAACAGCCAGAGGCTCTTCCCTGTACATTGAAGCATCGGTGCTGTAAATAGCCCTGGTAATATTGTCATATTTTAACCTGCTCTTCAGAGA
>JAYEGY010000126.1:0-34367 GCA_034659275.1 Bacteroidota bacterium
TCAAGGCAGACAAACAGACAGAGGAAAAGATATTTGACGCTGCCACAAAGATATTTGAAGAGAAGGGGCTGGCAGCTGCGCGTATGCAGGACATTGCCGACAGGGCTAAGATAAACAAAGCCCTGCTGCACTATTATTTCAGAAGCAAGGAAAAATTGTTTTTAGCAGTCTTTGATAAGCTGGCAGATAAGATTTTCAAAAAATTTGCCGGCATTTTTGAAGAAGATATGCCCTTTGAGGAAAAAATCAGGTATTTCTTCAAGGAACATATGAAATTCCTTCAGAAGAACCCTAAATTGCCCATGTTCATACTTGCAGAAGTAAGCAGGAATCCTGAACTGCTTGATAAGTTTCTCAGTAAAATAAATATAGGCAAAATAAAAACAAAAATATCAGGCGATGTTTCGACAAGCCTTCCGGAAGAAGCCATACCCCACCTGATGGTGAGTATAGTTTCTCTCTCTGTTTTCCCGATAGCTGCAAAACCAATACTGAAAGGAATATTACAACAGGCAGGCATTGAGTATAATCATTTTATAAGGGAAAGAATGGACGTGACTCCCGAGTTTATACTGAGTGCCCTCAAACAATATAAAGTTGAATCAAAAAACAAGCCGGAGCAATGAAAAAATATACCTTGATCCCGATCCTTATGATATTCATATGCAGTGTGACAATTACAGCCCAGGAGGTGATCACCCTGACATTATGCTATGAGAATGCGGCGAAGAACCATCCACAGGCAGGGGCAAAACAGATGCATCAGAACCTGTGGCAGCTTAAGCAGGATAACCTCACGGCTTCATGGTATCCTGAAATCGAAGCCGGCGCAAACGCCCTTTACAATTCAAATGTTGTTGACATGAGTGAGGCATTTGAATCCATCCCTGTGCCTGGTATAACAGAAAATATACCGCTTATGCCACATGATCAGTATAAACTGACAATAGACATTAACCAGGTTATTTATGACGGTGGCGCGATAAAAGGTAAGCGGCAACTCGAAGATGCCGGTCTTGAATTGAATAAGGAAGAAGTCGAGGTTGAATTGTACAAGACCAGAAAGCAGGTGAATGATTATTATTTTGCCTTCATTCTGCTACACAAGCAGAAAGAACAATTAAGTATCTATCTTCAAACCATTACAGAACAGATATTAAGCCTTGAATCGGGTATCCGCAACGGGGTTTTGCTTCCTTCCGACAGGGATGTCCTGAAAGCAGAAAAAATCAGGCTCGAACAACAAATTGCCGAAACCGAAATCAGGATAAACTCAACAGCCACTGTCCTCTCTGACCTCACTGGCATGGAAATAAACCATGATACGAAAGCAAGCGTGCCGGAGCCTGTTATCAGCAGAAGCACAGGGCTTTCACGTCCTGAACTGAATGTTCTCGACCTTAAGAAACAGCATCTGGAAGCAGGCAGAGCACTGATAAAAAGTGAAAGAAAGCCTAAAGCTTTTGCCTTTGCAAGCCTGGGCTACGGAAGACCACCGGGCAATGATTTCTTTACAGAGACTTTTGGCCCTTATTATATCATAGGGGCAGGAATTAAATGGAAAATTCTTGACTGGAAAAAAAACCATAGGCAAGAGGAGATTATTGATATTAACAAGTCAATTATTGGTTCCCACAGGAAAAACCTTCAGGAAAACCTCAGCCGTGCCCTTGAAATGAAAAATGCCGAGATAAGAAGCCTTGAGTCAGCCCTTGAAAATGACGAAGAACTTATATCTACCTTGAAGTCTGTCCGGCAGACAGCACTTTCACAATATAACAACGGTACAATAACGGCATCGGAATACATTACAGAATGGTCAAAAGAGAAAGAGGCTGTCATCAGCCGTGAAATACATGCTGTAAGCCTGGCAAAGGCACAGGTTGAATACTTGAATATTGCAGGAAAAGAAATTAAATAAACATAAATATCCTTAAAATGAGAAACTTAATATACCCCGTCACCCTGATTATCCTATTAACCTCTTGCAGGGGCAGTAAAAATGAACCTGATGCATGGGGAAATTTTGAGTCCAAAGAGATCATGATCTCATCTGAAGTCAATGGTAAAATTCTGTCTATGCCTGTGCAACAGGGCGATGTAATAAAGAGAAGTGAGCTGATAGCTATAACAGATACTGCTATTATTAAGTTGCAGATCGCCGAGCTTGAAGCGAAGCGCAACAGTGTGATGACTAAGCTGCGTTCCATTGATGCACAGAATGAGATTATTGATCAACAGATAAGTAACCTGAAGGTGAATATTGAAAGAGTTAAGAGTATGCTGCAAGATAAGGCTGCAACCAGGAAACAACTCGATGACCTTACGGGTCAGCTACAGGTACTGGTGAAACAAAAAGAAGCAAACAACACTCAGAAAGTGACAGTAAGAAGTGAATTGAATGCATTTGATTCCAAAGAAGCATTGTTGCAGGAACAACTTGACAGGTGTTATGTGAAAAGCCCGGCAGATGGAACAATCCTTGAGAAATATTCAGAAGCAGGAGAAATTACATCAGCAGGTAAGCCACTTGTAAAACTCGCTGACCTGAAAAATATGGAATTAAAAGTCTATATAAGCGGTGCCCAGCTGGGACAGGTCAAACTGGGACAGGACTGTAAAATCAGGATCGACAGGGGAGAAAAAGAATATACTGAATTTACAGGAAGGGTAATTCACATCTCAGACAAGGCTGAGTTTACCCCAAAAATAATCCAGACAAAGGAAGAAAGGGTGCTTATGGTTTATGCGGTTAAAATACTGGTGAAAAATGACGGCACCCTCAAAAACGGTATGCCCGCTGAAGCATTCTTTGATATTGGCAATTGAGGACTTATGATTATCTCGGAAAACATATCAAAGAAATATGGCAGTATCACCTCTCTTGAGGATATAAGCCTCAATATAGATAAATCTGAACTGTTCGGCCTCATAGGTCCGGACGGTGCTGGGAAGACCACCTTTTTCAGGATTGTCGCCACCCTCCTGCTTCCGGATACCGGTAAGATGACGGTTATGGGCCTTGACACAATAAAGGATTACATTCAACTACGAAGTAATATAGGTTATATGCCGGGAAGGTTCAGCCTTTACCAGGACCTTACTGTGGAAGAAAACCTGAATTTTTATGCCACGGTATTCGGAACAACAGTAAAAGAAAACTATCACCTCATAAAAGATATCTATTCACATATAGAACCTTTTAAGAAGAGGCCTGCGGGGAAGCTATCCGGGGGTATGAAGCAAAAGCTTGCTCTCTGTTGTGCCCTGATCCACGCCCCGGATCTTATTGTACTCGATGAACCAACAACAGGTGTTGATGCAGTTTCAAGGACTGAATTCTGGGAAATGCTTAAGGCATTGCAGGATGAAGGCATTACCATACTCGTCTCAACACCTTACATGGACGAGGCAATACTGTGCGACAGGGTGGCTCTTGTACAGAAAGGGCATATACTTGATATAGATAAACCCGGTAATATTATTACTGGCTTCGGTAAAAAACTATATGCCGTTAGCAGCAGGGATAAGTTCAGGTTGATACAAGACCTCCGTTCTTATTCTACTGTTGAAAGTGTTAATCCCTTTGGTGATTCCGTCCATATAACCTTTACCGGTGACAGGTACGACAGCACAATAGCCAAACAACTGGAAAAAGGAGAACACAGGGACCTGAAGATTGAACAAATTGAGCCCGGTATTGAAGATGTTTTTCTTGAATTAATGAGTACTACAGGAAATGACCAGTGAAAAAGTAATAGAAGTCAAAAACCTGGTTAAGAAGTTCGGCTCCTTCGTTGCCAATGACGAGCTTAGCTTTGATGTTTACAGGGGAGAAATATTTGGATTTCTCGGAGCAAACGGTGCCGGTAAGACCACTGCCCTGAGAATACTCTCCGGTCTCTCAAAGCCAAGTTCCGGGGAGGTAAAGGTTGCAGGTTATGATATATACCGTCATGCTGAAAAGGTAAAAAGACAAATAGGCTATATGTGCCAGAAGTTTTCACTTTACGAGGATCTTACGGTTGCCGAAAATATAATGCTTTACGGTGGCATTTATGGGCTTTCCAAAAGCCTCATCGAGTCTAAAACCACGGAATTGCTTGAATCGCTGGATTTCACCGCCTACCGTAAACGTATTATAGGTGACCTGCCACTTGGCATGAGGCAAAAGCTTGCATTTTCCGTAGCCATATTGCACGATCCCAACATTGTTTTTCTTGATGAACCCACCGGTGGTGTCGACCCGATTACCCGGAGACAGTTCTGGGAGATGATTTACAAAGCCTCGGCCGATGGGATCACTGTATTTGTTACCACACATTACATGGACGAAGCTGAGTATTGCGACAGAGTAAGCATCATGAGCGAAGGCAAAATAGTGGCCATTGATAGCCCTGCCGGACTGAAAAGAAAGTACCAATCAGGATCTGTACAGGAAGTATTTGTGAAGATAGCCAGGCCGTCAAATAATAATTAAGGTATGAAGAGATTTTTAGGATTCGTCAAAAAGGAGTTTATGCATATTTTCAGGGATATGCGTACACTGATCATCCTTTTTGGTATACCGGCGGCACAGATCCTTATTTTTGGCTATGCGGTAAGAACAGATATCAAGAATGCAGGCATTGCAGTACTCGACCGGTCGAAGGATGAGATAAGCACGGGCCTGGTATACAAACTTGAATCATCTGACTTTTTCATATTTAAAAAGAACCTGGAATCAGGAAAGCAAATTGACAGATCATTCAAAGCAGGAGACATAAAGGCGGTATTGATATTTGAGAACGATTTTGGTAAAAGACTCTTAAGTGAAGGATCGGCTGATGTCGAAATAATAGCAGACGGATCGGAACCCAATGTTGCAAACCTGGTCACCAGCTACACAAAGGCTATCATTAGTGACTATATGATGGATTTAAATCAGACCCGGGCAGGCAATGCTGTGCTCATTAATCCTGAAGTAAGGATGTATTACAATCCTAACCTGGAAAGCCAGTATATGTTTGTTCCGGGTGTTATGACAATTATACTGGTGCTTATCTGCGCCCTTATGACCTCCGTGGCAATAACACGTGAAAAGGAATTCGGGACAATGGAGGTGCTGCTGGTAAGCCCTTTAAAACCAATACAGATAATACTGGGCAAGGTGACACCGTATTTTATTCTGTCACTTATCGATGTTATTGTGATCCTTTTCCTTTCATGGCTGGTGTTCGATATACCGGTAAAAGGAAGCCTGGTCTTATTGATGCTTGAAAGCATGCTTTATATAATGCTGGGGCTGTCACTTGGTTTAATGATTTCAACACTTTCAAAAACAATGCAGCAGGCAATGTTCACTTCCCTGCTTGGACTCATGCTGCCCACAATCATTTTGTCGGGTTTCATATTTCCCGTTGAATATATGCCGTGGATATACCGTGTTGTAAGCCCTATTATTCCTCCCCGCTGGTTCATAATAATTGTTAAGGATATAATGATTAAAGGCACGGGGTTCAGCTTTGTCTGGAAAGAAACACTGATCCTTATATTTATGACGCTTATCTTCATAACAATAAGCATCCTGACTTTTAAAAAGAGGCTGGAATAAGATGAGAACCATATTATACCTTATAAGAAAAGAATTTATACAGATATTCAGGAATGCCTTCCTGGCAAGGGCTATTTTCGGCATCCCAATAGTGCAGATGGTGATCCTGGTACCGGCTGTAACATTCGAGATAAAGAACATTGAACTCTGCGTGGTTGATAAGGATATGTCAACTGAATCCAGGCAATTCATCTCCAGGTTGCAGGGCTCGGAATTCTTTCTGTTAAAACACACTACTTTCAGTAAAAAAGAAGCTGATGACATGCTGCACAGTGATAAATGCGACCTGATCTTGCATATACCGGAGAATTTTGGCAGGAATATCATCAGGGAGGGGAATGAAAAGATAATGGTTGCCGTAAATGCAATAAATGCCACATCAGCTCAGCTCGCCTGGGCTTACATGAGAGGGGTGTTGCAGGATTACAATGCTGAGCTGAAGATGCAGAACATACAAACAGGAAAACCTGCCCGGATGTCTTTAATCGAGACAAGCAACCGCTTCTGGTATAACCCATCGCTCAACTATAAATATTACATGCTGCCTGGCATACTTGTAATTCTTGTCACAGCCATAGGCCTTCTGCTTGCCGGGCTGAACGTGGTCAGGGAAAAAAAAATCGGAACTATTGAGCAACTTAACGTAACACCTATAAGGAAATATCAGTTTATCACCGCCAAGCTGATACCATTTCTCATAATTGGCCTTGTTGATCTTGCTTTTGGATTATTACTTGGAAAGATTCTTTTCAATATCCCTTTCAATGGAAGCATTGCCATGCTATTCCTCTTCGCTTCCCTCTACCTGGTTGCCGTACTCGGTCTGGCCTTATTCCTGTCGACCCTTTCATCCACGCAGCAACAATATCTGTTTGTTGTATTCTTCGTACTGATGATCTTTATCCTGATGAGTGGCATTTTTACACCAGCCGAGAGCATGCCTCTATGGGCCCAGAAGTTTAACCTTATTAACCCCGCTGCCTATTTTATGAGAGTCATCAGGATGATCATGCTCAAAGGATCAAGCTGCACCGATGTATTACCTGATATAAGAGGTATAATATTGATCGGGATAAGCACCATCTCCCTGGCCATCTGGCGCTACCGTAAAACCGTGTGACGCTGATTGAGCAGATTTTCGCAGATTACGCAGATTCCTTCTGGTTGGTAGATATCCCGAAATATGCGTCGGTAGCAGGCTTATCAACCTCTTCCCTGCCCCCTGCTCCCTGCTCCCTGCTATAAATATGATATTTGGCTATTTCTTTTTACCAACTTTTTGGGTATTGCAGGAGGTCAATATGACCGTCGCCTTAACCGGCGAATGGTCTGAAAGGAATAATTCTCCCTGCTTTACCTCAGGTATCTGGTAGTTGAGCACTTCTGCCCTGCTGTCTACAAAAATATAATCTATCCGGCCTTCACCTTTGTCATCGCTAAAGCCATTATACGTATAATCAAGCCCTGCAATTTCTGTTTCGCTTATTAAATATGCATCTATAATTAACACACCTTCATGGCCTCCCCCGGTGAGGGTGGCATATGCCTTGCTGCCGGGAAGCATATTAAAATCGCCCGTAATGACAAAAGGAGAATCACCGGCTATCTTTTTCACTTCTTCAAGAATGATATGCGAGCTCATGAGCCTGGCTGAATCCGACATGTGACTGTAATGGGTATTGAAAAAGTAAAAACTGCTTTTTGAATGAGACTCCTCCAACCTGGCCCATGTCACTATCCTTGGCAGTACGGCACCCCACCCTTTACTGCCCGGTACATCAGGTGTTTCTGACAACCAGAATGTACCTGAATCAATGGCACGGAAACGATCTCCCCTGTAAAAGACGGGGGTCATCTCCCCTTTGCTCTTACCGTCGTCCCTTCCCACACCGATTGATTCATAAGAGTCAAGGGCTGAATCCAGGAAGTTGTACTGATGCCATAAGACTTCCTGAAAACCAAAGATGTCCGGGCTCTCATCTTTAAGGAATGATAAAACGAAATCCTTCCTCGACGGCCAGTCATTGGATGCATCAGCAGGGTTGTCATAGCGGATGTTCAGGCTGAGCACCTCTAGCTTAATACCCTGATCCGAATTGCAGGAAATAAGTATGGCGCCAAGCAGGATTAGAAAGGTGAGTATTTTTTTCATGGGTTTTTGTTTTTGGATAAGATAAAGATATAAATTTCTATTCACCCCCTATCTTTGTGCCAAATGGCTCAAAGATAGGGGGTGTGGGGTGATTTATGATATTCCTTCTACCCCGGGTGTGACCGGGGCTATTATTATTAACCCAATCCGTGGGTGGGGGCAGGGAGCAGGGGGCAGGGAGCAGGGGGCAGGGAGCAGGGGGCAGGGAGCAAGAAAGACAATATTCCATCATTCCATCATTCCATTATTCCATATTCAGATTCTTCGGTCGCTTCGCTCCCTCAGAATGACAGAGTTTCCTATCTTTAGTATGCTAATCAAATACAGGATGAACCATGGGAAAAATAAAAGATAGGCTGTATGAAATAATCTTTGAGGCCGACACCAGGGCTGGAAAAACCTTTGATGTATTGCTGATCACGGTAATAGTGATAAGCATTATTGCTGTTATACTTGACTCGATACCCGGGATAAACGATTCAATGCATAACACCTTTATGACCATTGAATGGCTTATTACTATCTTCTTTACCATAGAATACATTCTCAGGGTTTTAATTGTCAAAAAGCCGCTCAGGTATATTTTCAGTTTCTACGGTATAATTGACCTTCTGGCCACACTCCCAACCTATGTAGGGCTTATAGCATCAGGAGGGTCAAGCCTACTTATCATCAGGGCCTTGAGACTTCTAAGGGTTTTCCGTGTATTTAAACTGTCGAGGTACACAATTGCAGGTTCCATCATAAGTAAGTCACTCTCTGCCAGCAGGGCCAAGATAGGTGTGTTCCTGGTGGCTGTAACAACAATTATAATCATCATAGGAACCATGATGTACCTTATTGAAGGCTCAGAAAACGGTTTTACCAGTATACCCAGGGGAATATACTGGACTGTAGTTACAATTACAACGGTTGGTTATGGCGACATAGCCCCAGTAACAGCCCTGGGGCAGTTTCTGGCCAGCCTTACCATGCTTACCGGTTATGCCATCATAGCAGTTCCGACCGGTATAGTCAGTGCCGAAATGAATTACCAGCAGAAGCTTCTGCGAATAGGCAAAGACAGTACCCAGTCTTGCCCTAATTGCCTGGCCGAAGGTCATGAGGAAGATGCGGTTTACTGCAAATATTGTGGCGCAAAGCTGAATTGAAAGACTGAGGTATTATTAGTATCTTTGCAAAAAAAGAGGTAATATGTCACAGGGAATACCAAGTATATTCAAACATTACAAGCCCCAGGGGTTTAACTATACTCCGATGTATTACGACCCCGAGAAAGAAAAGCGGGAAGAAAGAGAGAGTAGAATAAAAGCTGAACTGGGTATTAAAGAGGACAACGGCAAGGAATATATCCCGAGGATAACACGCGGATCGATGACAAACTACTTTCACCAGAATAAGAAAAGAGTGCAGAGATACACATTGATACGACTAATAGTCATTGCTTTAGTCCTTTTTCTCATTGCTTACGTTTTTTTCTACGTATAAATCCTCATATTAATGCCTGATATAATCAAGCTTCTACCCGACTCTGTTGCAAACCAGATAGCCGCAGGTGAAGTTATACAAAGACCTGCATCACTTGTAAAGGAACTCATGGAAAACTCCGTTGATGCAGGCAGCAAACATATAAAGGTAATAATTAAAGATGCCGGAAGTTCACTTGTCCAGGTTATCGACGATGGGACAGGTATGTCCGAAACAGACTGCAGGCTTAGCTTTGAGCGACATGCTACATCCAAAATAAACACTGCTGAAGACCTTTTTGCAATCAGTACCAAGGGCTTCAGGGGCGAAGCTCTGGCCTCAATAGCCGCCGTTGCCATGGTGGAAGTAAAAACCCGCCTGCACGACAGCGAAATAGGCACAATGGTAAAAATAAATGGTTCAAAAGTCGAGCTACAGGAACCGGTAAGCTGCCAGCCAGGAACGAATATAGCAGTTAAAAACCTTTTTTATAATGTCCCGGCACGAAGGAAATTTCTTAAGACGGGCTCAACAGAGATGCGTCATATAATTAATGAATTCCAGAAAGTAGTACTGGCACACCCGGATATCAGGTTCAGCATGCATCATAACGACAAGGAGATGTTTAACCTGCCTCAGACAAACATGAGGCAGAGGATAATAGCTGTTTTTGGTAAAAATATGAACCAGAACCTCGTTAACCTTGATACCGAGACCAGCCTCACGAAGATCATCGGATTCACAGGTAAGCCTGAGCATGCCAGAAAAACATTTGGTGAACAGTTCTTTTTTATCAATAACAGGTATATGCGCCATCCCTACCTCCATAAGGCAGTAATGAAAGCCTATGAAAATATTTTACCCCCGGAAGTCATACCTTCTTATTTTATCTATATGTATGCTGATCCGTCTACAATAGATGTAAACATACACCCTACAAAAACCGAGATCAAATTTGAAAATGAGAGGATGATATGGCAGATATTACACGCCTCAGTAAGGGAAAGCCTGGGTAAATTTAATATTGTGCCGTCCCTTGATTTTGATAACGAAGGAAATATTGAAATACCTCCCCGGAGGAATGAACCTGCGGGGATGCCTCAGATAAATATCGATACTGACTACAATCCCTTCAGGGATGAGGAAAGTTATAAAGAGCTGAAAAGAAATTTCGAAAGGAAAAGAGGTTCCTACCTCTCGGGCTGGGAAAAGCTTTATTCAGGGATTGACAGTGAAGGTTCTGAAAGCACTATACCAGACAGGCAGTATGAGGACGCAAAGCAGCAAACAGATGTCGGTGGTTTCGAAAAAATTTTCCAGGTAAGAAATAAATATATCATATGTTCAGTCAAGTCAGGGCTTATGATAATCGACCAGAAGAGAGCGCATGAGAGGATATTGTATGAAAACTTCAGCCATGCCCTGAAGTCAGATTCTGTTGTAGCACAAAAAAGCCTCTTCCCAAAAATACTTGAGCTTGACCAGGCTGATCTTGCTCTGTTATCAGAAATTGAAGAAGAAATTAAAAATTGTGGCTTCGATATACGATATCTTGGCAATAATACAATATCCATTAATTCACAACCATCCGATAGTATGAATGAGGACCCTGTTGAAATGCTTGAGATTATTCTGGAAGAGTACAAAACAACAGAAAAAAATCCTGGTGAAAGTAACAGGGAGAAAGTCGCAGCATGCATGTCAAGAGCAGCGGCAGTACCTTATGGAAAAGCACTGGAAATACCTGAGATAAGAGAGCTGGTTGATAAGCTGTTCCGGTGTACAAACCCTAATTATTCGCCCTCAGGAAAAGCAATAATTAGTATACTTACACTGGAGGAATTGGATAAGAGGCTAAAGTAAAGTGTTCGATGGCAGCGGGAAGGATTGGATGGTGTGGGCAGGAATGGATGGTCGGGAAGTTAAGGATGTGACAATATGTCGCATTTAAAATAATCTTAACTGTCTTGGCCTGACTATTGTTATAATAAAAAACAACTGTTTAAACAGGACTTAATTTATGAATACTTTCGGCAGAGGATTTTCAGGGATACCACCGGTGGTAAAGAATCTTATCCTGATAAACATGGTGATGCTGCTTGCGACATACACTGCTGCAGGGGTTTTTAATGTCGACCTTAATGCAGCACTGGGATTGTATTATCCCAAATCGGAACATTTCAGACCTTACCAGATAATCACCCATATGTTTATGCATGGCGGCCTTGCCCACTTGTTTTTTAATATGTTTGCCCTTTTTATGTTCGGGCGGGTACTTGAAGCTGTATGGGGGGCTAAAAGGTTCTTTATATTTTATTTTGTCAGTGGCCTGGGAGCTGCCCTTACTCATGAAGCAGTAATTGCAATACAATACAACAAGCTAATAAACTCTATCAGCCCCGACCAACTGCAACTAGTAATGGAAAGAGGAGCCGAGATATTCCAGTCGGGCAGGAATTTCACTGACCCTGATATGGGACAGTTAAACATGTTATTAAATGTACCTACCGTTGGAGCATCGGGTGCCGTCTTTGGAATATTACTGGGCTTTGGTGTCCTCTTTCCCAACACCCAGCTGATGCTCTTGTTCCCACCTATCCCAATAAAAGCAAAATGGTTTGTTATAGCTTATGGTGGACTAGAGCTCTACCTGGCAGTCACACAACCCGGAAGTAATATAGCCCATGCTGCTCACCTGGGAGGTATGTTATTTGGGTATATATTGATCAAAATATGGAAGAAAACAACTAATACACTATACTGATGACGGTGATAGGAGTGCTGAAGGAACAATTCAGAAAAGGCACCAACCTTCTTAAGCTGATTTACATTAATTCCGCCATTTTCCTTGTAATGGCTATATTGCAGATAGTTGCAATATTGGCCAATAAGCCCGGTATATCAGCCTCAGTAGTTGAATTTCTTGCCGTACCCGCATCGTTTTCGGCCCTGATACTTAAACCCTGGACAGTTTTTACATATATGTTCCTTCATGAAGGTTTCTTTCATGTCCTGTTTAATATGTTATGGTTATACTGGTTTGGGAGGATATTCAGTGATTATTTTGACCAGAAAAAACTTGTTTCCGTTTATATTATGGGCGGATTGTCAGGAGCCCTGCTGTATATACTTTCTTTCAATATCTTTCCTGCCTTCTCTGAAGTTATAAACGTTTCAATTGCCCTTGGAGCCTCTGCATCGGTAATGGCTATAGTGGTAGCCACCGCTGCCTATGTGCCCGATTATTCAGTCCATCTCTTCCTCCTGGGCAGAGTAAAAATAAAATATATAGCAATTGGTATTTTCCTTCTTACTTCTGTTTTTGATTTTTCTGTTAATACGGGTGGCAAAATTGCACATATCGGGGGAGCAATACTGGGATATGTATATGCCGTACGCTATAGAAAAGGCAAAGATACAGGCAAATGGATTAACCGTACTATCGATGCAATAGCTACATGGTTTAAGCCACGTGAGAAGATGGAGGTTTCATACAAGAAGCCCATGACCGACCTGGAATATAATAAGATGAAAGCCGACTACCAGGAAAAAGTCAATCAAATACTGGAAAAAATTTCCAAAGGCGGTTATGACAGCCTTACAAAAGAGGAAAAAGAAATTCTTTTTAAAGAAAGCCAGAAATAAATGCCATGTTTCTTTTTTTGGTTTTTTCAGACTATTTTTAAGCCACCAGAATCCATGTAAGCCTTGCAAAAATTATTTAATAAAATATTATTAATACTTAATGCTATTGCTGCTCTGGCCTTACTAATTTCTTATGCCTCGGTAATAATAAACCCGGAGAAAATAGCCTTCCCGGCTTTTTTTGGACTGGCATACCCTTATCTCCTGCTGGGGAATATAATTTTCGTGCTTATATGGGCCATTAATTTCAGGAAAGAAGTATTCATTTCAGTCATTGTAATAGCCTTGGGATTTAATCATTTAAATAATTTTATAAGGTTCAGGAATAACGAAACCGGTGATTATGATTTTAGCCTGACAAGTTATAATATCAGGCTTTTCAATCATTACGACACTGATAGTAACAGTGAGGAGGAAATATTAAATTATCTTGAGGCAGGTAATCCTGATATTCTGTGCCTTCAGGAATTTTACTTTAATGGACCTGTTTCTTCTGTAAACAGACGATTTGCCGATCCCATCAATGAAAATTATGATGTACACAAAAAGTTCATCCCTATAAAAGATAATCGTCATTATGGAATAGTTACATTTACCACCTTTCCTGTTGTTAGCAGGGGCGTCATCACCCATCTTAATTCTGCGAGTCTTTCAATATACACTGATATTTTAATAGATAAAGACACTTTCAGGATTTATAATAACCACCTGCAATCATTTAAGCTCAGGCGCATGGAGCGTTCACTTATCGAAGAGATTTATGCCAATGACCAGGAAGGGACCATGAAGGAGTTAAGGGATCTTTCTTTTTCACTAAAACAGGGTTTTGCCCGTCGTGCACACCAGGCAAGAATCTTAAAAAAACATATTAATTCATCACCCTACCCTGTCATTGTATGTGGTGATTTTAATGATACCCCCATCTCATACAGCTACCGAAAGATCAGGAAGGGTCTTAAAGATGCATTTGTTGAATCGGGCGGTGGGGCAGGATTTACTTATAAAGGGAGATATCCTTCCAACCGCATTGATTACATCCTGTTTGATAACAGATTTATTTCAAGTGGATATAAGACCGACCGGATAAAATATTCCGACCACTACCCCATAACAGCTTATTTCAAGGTCAGTGATTAAAAGGGGAGGTTCTTAAGCTCAACATTGCCACCTGACAGTATAAGGCCAAGCTTTTTGTTTCTGAAGATATTTTTATTTTCAGCAACAACAGCAAGGCTTACAGCAGCAGATGGTTCAACAATTATTTTCATCCTTTCCCATATGAGCTTCATGCATTCAATAATATTTACTTCGCTTACAGTGAAGATATCATCCAGTTTTTCAGTCAGTATCGCAAATGTTCTTTTGCTTAAAGTAGTAAGTAAGCCATCGGCTATTGTATCAGGTTTATGATGTGGGATATATTTACCTGACTTCAATGACCGGTATGCATCATCAGCACCCAGAGGCTCAGCCCCGTATACTTTTATTTCGCGATTAAATCCTTTAACTGCTACTGATGTTCCGCTCATCAGCCCACCTCCTCCCACGGGGCCGATCACTACATCAAGGTCGGGGTATTCATTTACCAGTTCAAGGCCTGCTGTGCCCTGCCCGCATATCACATTGAAATTATCATAAGCATGGATAAAGGTAGCACCTGTTTCCTCTATTATCTCATTGGCAGTTTCTTCCCTTGCTTTAAGGTTGGGCTCACAGTATCTGATCTCTGCGCCATAAGCCACCACTGCCTTTTTTTTTACATCAGGTGAATTGGACGGCATCACTATATATGCCTTTGCCCCGCGCATGCGTGCTGCAAGGGATACCGCTGCCGCATGGTTCCCGGATGAATGCGTTACCAGTCCCCTGGCTATCTCCTTTTCACTCAATGATAAAACTGCATTTGTGGCACCCCTGAACTTGAATGCGCCAACCTTCTGGAAATTTTCACACTTAAAATAAAGTTCAGCACCGAACATTTCGTTTAGCAGGGATGAGCTGAGAACAGGGGTATTATGCACATAAGGTTTTATCCTCTCATACGCACGTTCAATATCAACCGGTAAAGGAATTGTCAGATCATTCATGCATGCCTGCTAAAAAATACTGTACGCTACTGTTAATCCTGCCATCACAACCGAGACTATCGTCATAAGCTTAATGAGTATATTCAGTGATGGCCCTGATGTATCTTTAAACGGATCACCTACTGTATCACCAACCACACCGGCATGATGGGATTCACTTCCCTTGCCGCCATAATTGCCTTTTTCAATATATTTCTTTGCATTATCCCAGGCACCGCCTGCGTTGTTGAGCATTACTGCCAGTGTAAAGCCGGTTGTCAGACCACCTACGAGCAGGCCTACCACCCCGGCAACACCGAGTAACACACCCACCGCAATTGGTACTATAATAGCCAGCATTGAAGGCATCACCATCTCTTTCTGTGCTCCCTTGGTGGAGATGGCTACACACTTGGCGTATTCAGGAGTATCTTTACCTTCCATTATACCGGGCATCTCCTTGAACTGCCGCCTGACCTCATCAACCATCAATCCTGCAACCCGTCCCACTGCTTTCAGTGTCATGGCGCAGAAGACAAATGCCATCATGGCGCCCACAAATATACCACCAAGGAGTATAGGGTTGAAAAGCGAAAGGTTATACGCTTCTACGAAGTCATTTATATGAGCCGATGCAATCTGGACTGCTTTCTGCCCTTTTTCTATCACCGGTGTTGAATCAGTATAGAACAGTACATCACCTATCTGTTTAAAGCCTTCGATGCTTGCGTCTGCCAGTTTGCCAAGCCATAATCTCACTTCTTCCATATATGCTGCAAGCAATGCCATGGCTGTTAATGCAGCTGATCCTATGGCAAATCCTTTACCTGTAGCAGCGGTTGTATTACCCAGTGCATCCAGTGCATCTGTTCTTTCCCTCACTTCAGGTGGCAATACTGACATCTCGGCATTACCCCCGGCATTATCCGCTATTGGACCAAAGGCATCTGTTGCCAGGGTGATGCCCAGAGTGGATAACATACCAACAGCGGCAAAACCAATTCCGTAGACACCATCTGCAAAATGCGTAAAACCACCAGCAAAGCCAAAAGCTGCTATTATGCCTCCTGCTATTGTAACAACAGGTATCCATGTTGAATACATTCCTACCGCAACACCGTCAATAATAGTGGTGGCAGGGCCCTGCTGGGTCTGCTTCGCTATTCCTCTTGTGGGTTTATATTCATCAGATGTGAAATATTCAGTACTCTGACCTATTATAACACCTGCCAGCAAGCCTGCAACCACCGCACCAAAAACGCCCCATGTGATCCAGTCTGCCCATGCCAGAGCTGCAAGCACAACAAGTATAAGTACTGAACTACCTCCTGTCCCGAGCAGGAGGGCATGCAGAAGGTTTCTCTGAGTGGCCGATTCTTTAGCCCTAACCATATATATGCCGGCTATTGATAATACAATACCCATTGCAGCAACTATCATCGGAGAGATAACAGCCTTAAACTGCATATCCGGTGAAAGTGAAGGCAAGGCAGCCCCCAGAGCCGCCGTGGCAAGAATTGATCCTGCATACGACTCGTAAAGGTCTGCACCCATACCGGCAACATCACCCACATTATCCCCTACATTATCAGCAATGGTAGCCGGGTTGCGGGGATCATCCTCAGGTATCCCTGCTTCAACCTTCCCCACAAGGTCAGCTCCTACATCAGCCGCCTTTGTATATATGCCACCACCAACACGTGCAAATAAAGCCTGTGTCGAGGCACCCATACCGAATGTAAGCATTGTTGCGGTTATCTCAACCATCTTCTGGTGCTCTGTTGTACCCTCATGAACAAAAGTAAGGCCCATCCATTGCAGACCATGCTCCATATTTTCGGGAGTGAACACAGCTTCAGTAAGTATAATGAACCAGGCTGAAATATCAAGGAGGGCAAAGCCCACAACTACCAGGCCCATAACTGCTCCACTGCGAAAAGCTATCTTTAATCCCTGGTTAAGTGAATGCGACGCTCCGTGAGTGGTACGTGCCGAAGCAAAAGTGGCCGTTCGCATGCCCAGGTAACCACAGAGCCCGGAAAAGAAACCACCCGTGAGGAAAGCTACGGGAACAAAGGGATTCTGCACACCGAGCTGAGCCAGGATGTAAAGGAACACCACAAGGAAAATAAATACTATAGCAACAACCTTATACTGCCTTCTGATATAGGCCATGGCCCCTTCCCTGACATGCTGTGCAATCTCTTTCATCTTATCAGTGCCTTCCGGTTTTCTTATCATGCCCTTAAAGAAAACCCAGGCAAAGAGAAGTGCTGTAACTGAGGCAACAGGAACAATCCAAAATATACTGCTAAACATAGGTAAGGTGTTTAATATTAGTAACTGTTTTTAGGTTTATTTTAATGATTATGCAAAAGTATCTGATTTTTTGATATATGCAAGGATATATGATACAAAAAAGATATATATGTATATATTAGCATGTTTATCGTACATCATTTTATCCAGGTTGAATTTACACTGGAATGATGGAATAATGGAATGCCCTACTTATTCTTCACATATTTCTCAAGCCACCGGTATGTCTCCCACTGCATATGCATCAAGGATTCAGCAGATGAATATCCATGACTTTCTTTGGGAAGCATGACCAGCCTGACCGTTGTCCCATGGCCTTTAAGTGCGGCATAATACCTTTTGCTCTGCAGTGGGAAGGTACCACTGTTATTATCGGCCTGGCCATGAATCAGCAGTATGGGATCCTTAACCTTGTCGGCATGCATAAATGGTGACATATAGAAATAAAGATCGGGCGCTTCCCAGAATGATCGTCTTTCATTCTGAAAGCCGAAAGGCGTCAGGGTCCGGTTATAAGCCCCGCTCCTGGCAACACCGGCGGCAAAGAGCCGTGAATGGGCAAGGAGGTTGGCAGTCATGAATGCACCGTATGAATGACCCCCAACAGCTACCCTGCCAGGATCAACAACACCCAGCTCCACTCCTTTATCTATAGCCGCCCTGGCATTGGCTACCAGCTGCTCCCTGAAGGTATCGTTTGGCTCCTTATCATCCTGTGCTACTATAGGAAATGCAGCGTTATTCATTATTGCATAACCCTGAGTGACAAATACCAGTATAGATGAGGGGCTCACCCTGATGAACCTGTAGGGTGATCCTGAAACCTGGCCTGCAGCATCCGCGCTCTGATATTCACGTGGATATGCCCAAAGCACCGCAGGTAACCACCCGTCCGTTTCCCTGTCATATCCCTTTGGCAGATATAATTCAAATGACAGGTCAAGTCCATCATCCCTTTTATACTTCACCAGTTCCTTGCTTATTCCTTCAAGCTGTGGATAAGGATTTTCAAAGTGTGTTATCTGGGTCAGTTCACCATTCTTCAGGTTACGGATAAAATAATTTGGTGGTACATCCACAGACTCACGGCTTGTTATCACGAGATTTTTCTCTCCGGCTAACATATCTTGTACACTCTCGTAATAAGGAGCTTCTGACCTCCATAACCTTGTTGTCTCCCCGTCCTTTATACTGTATTTATCAATAAAAGGACGGTCGCCTTCAGGCGAGGCACCCCTTCCGGTCAGGTACAACGACCTGTCCCTGTCAGCAAATAATAATACTCTCTGACCATACTCATTTTCTGTTGTTACAAAATTACCCGGGTCATTATACCTGTCCTCCGACTGGAGGCGGAAAATTTCTTTCTTTGTTTCCATCGGCTTATCGGGATCGAAGATATGCTGCACCTCAAGCCTTTCTTTACGTGACCTTTCCCTGAGTATCGCCACATCATCATTACCCCATGTAATACCTCCAAACCTTAATTTGGTAGCAACATACTCTACTGGTTCACCATCAAAAGGTGAATCCAGAAGATATACCTGGTCATGGTACTCCACATCTTTCTCAAAATCACCTTCATCCAGGGGTTTAACCCACATCACCGTTGAAGGGGCATCATTCCTCCAGTTGAAATCAGATGGTTCAGGGAAGGTCATATCATAACCTCGTGGCAGGTTTTCTTTCAGTGGCAATTCTGCCAGTTGCCTGACAAGATTGCCATCCATATCCCATATAGCCACTATGGAAGGGAAATAATAATACGGAACAGTGTAAGAGAAGGGTTCCTCCACAGTCTGCACAAGTAGATAGTTTCCATCAGGTGAGGGATTAACCGAACGGTATATTCCGGGTTTCCCTATTTGTCTTGCTGACGTACCATCCCATATTTTAATGACTGAACCCGCATAATGCTCGAAAATAGATTCATCCACAGGATCTTCCAGCAGGTCCTGGAAGGTCCGTGCAGCACCTTTTGCACCAAGATTCTCCTGTACAACAGGACCTGTTGGCACAGGAGAAGGTTCCGGACACTCACCCCTGCCCGGTATTATGGTCTGGTAAATGATGCTTTTATCATCAGGTAACCAGCTGAAGCCCCTGTATCCTATAACCATATTTAGGTTGTCGTCAATCTTTTTCACCTGCAGACTTTCAACGTCTCCAATCCATAATTCAATGCTGTTATCAGTTGTATTGGTAAAAGCAAAGTGTTTACCATCATTTGACCATGAAAAATTACCCAGCTTCAGGTCATCAGGTAATCCTTTCAAGTCCTGTTTACCGAAACCGTCAACATTCATTAAGGATATTTTTATTGCGTAACTTCGCCTGCTGGGTCCATTAACAGCAGGGTCTATTCTCAAACCTCCCAGGCGCAGCTCTTCCCTGGAAAGATCTTCTATCGAAGGCATTCCCGGCCTTTCTGTCAGGGCCATAATATCGCCGTCAGGACTTATCGACACCGAAGGGGTCGGACTTGCCGTCATTATATCAACTATTTCTTCAGGCGGCTTCTGGTATTTAAGGCCACCCTGGCCAAATATTCCCCCGGTAACAAATGTTAACAGGACAATCAGAAATAACAATTTTTTCATAATGCTTATATTTTAGTTAATAATTTGATCCTTCACTCATAGTACAGATGACAAAGTTAAACTTTATGATATATTTTTATATGCTGTAGAATATTTGTTGAACTGTTGAATTGTTAAACAATTCAACTTTCAAAATAACTCATTACATTTGCCTTACAAAATATCTGAAAATGAATGATCTGAAAACCATTATAGAAAAAGCCTGGAAAGACAGGGACTTGCTTAAAAAGGATGAAACCGCAGAAGCAATAAGGGAAGTAATAGAGCTTCTTGACCAGGGCAGGGAGAGGGTGGCTGAACCCTCAAAAGACGGATGGAAGGTTAATCAGTGGATAAAGAAAGCTGTTATCCTATACTTCCCTATCCAGGACATGGAAGTGATAGAAACGGGGCCATTTGAATTCCATGATAAAATAAAGCTGAAAAAGAACTACCGGCAGCTCGGGGTGCGCGTGGTGCCCCATGCGATTGCCCGGTACGGAGCCTATATAAGCAAGGGTGTAATAATGATGCCCAGTTATATAAACATTGGGGCATATGTAGATGAAGCAACTATGATAGATACCTGGGCCACCGTTGGCTCATGTGCACAAATAGGTAAAAATGTTCACCTCAGCGGAGGTGTCGGCATAGGAGGTGTACTCGAACCTGTGCAGGCCGCTCCTGTAATCATTGAAGATAACTGCTTTATAGGTTCCAGGTGTGTTATAGTAGAAGGAGCACATATAGCTAAGGAAGCCGTACTCGCAGCCAACGTGGTAATAACCACGTCCACAAAAGTGATGGACGTTACAGGGGAAAAACTGAAAACATATAAAGGATATGTACCTTCCAAATCAGTTGTTATACCGGGAACGTACCCAAAGAAATTCCCTGCAGGCGAATACCACGTGCCCTGTGCCCTGATAATAGGCAAGAGAAAGGAATCAACAGACAAAAAGACCTCCCTTAACGAGGCGCTGAGAGATTATAATTTAGCTGTTTAATAAGAATGATAATAGGTTTTGACGCAAAAAGGGCTTTCTTCAACAGGAGCGGACTGGGAAGCTACAGCCGTAACCTGCTGAATTCATTCTTCAGGTTTTACCCTGATAATAAGTATATACTCTATAGTCCGGGGAGGAAAAATAAGCTTGAGTTTGCTGACCAGGATAATTATATTCTCAGGACACCTGAAAAAACAATATATAAAATATTTCCTTCCTTATGGCGTACAAGAGGTATCCGGAATCAAATTATGAAGGACAATCCGGATATTTATCATGGCCTGAGCAGTGAATTACCGGTGTCACTGAAAAAAGGTGGAATAAAAACCATTGTAACGGTACACGACCTCATATACATGAGATATCCTGGTCTGTATAAAGTCATTGATAGAAATATTTACTTCGGAAAAACAATACATGCATGCAAAAATTCAGATCATATCGTTGCCATCAGTGAGCAGACAAAAGCTGACATTGTATTTTTTACAGGCACTGATCCCAAAAAAATCTCTGTAATATACCAGGATTGTCATCCTTCATTTTATAAGGCTCCCGATGAGGATAAAAAGGAAGAATTGCGAAAGAAATATTCATTACCGTCTGCGTATCTTCTTTATATTGGTACAATTGAAGAACGAAAGAACCTGCTTTCAATTATTAAAGCTCTTGAAATAAGCCGGCTTGATATCCCACTGGTGGTGGTGGGTAAAAAAACATCTTATTATAAAAAAGTCAGCTCTTATATCAGCAGGAACAATATTAAAAATATTAGGGTCCTGGATACCATGAATAATGAAGATCTTCCGGCCTTATACAGAATGGCAGCATGCTTTATCTATCCATCTGTTTTTGAGGGCTTTGGCATACCTATCATTGAAGCTCTCGTTTCCGGAGTACCTGTTATCACAAGCATAGGGAGCTGCTTCAGGGAAGCAGGCGGCCCCGGTTCTTTATATGTTGACCCCACTGAGCCGGAAGAATTATCGGAGGCCATTGTAAGTGTCATAAATGATAAATCCAGGTCGGATCAAATGATATCGAAAGGCAAGGAATATGCACAGAAGTTCAGGGCCGAGTTGATAGCTGAACAGTATATCAGTCTTTACAGGTCTGTAATTGAATAATCTTTTCGATCCTATCAACGTGCCCCTCGAGTGAAAAACCTTCTTTGATCCTTTGCCTGGCATTCCCCCCCATTTTATCGAGCATCTCAGGATTATTATACAGTTGGCTTATTCTTTCTGCCATGGCTTCAATATTATTTTTCTCAACAATAAAGCCATGCTGCCCGTCAACAATAAGTTCAGAGGGACTGCCAATATCAAAAGCTATGGGGGGTTTGCCATAACTCATCGACTCTAGCAATACGTTTGCGAATCCCTCTTTTTCGGATGGTAAAACAAGGATATTTATCGACCTGTAGAACTGGTCCATATCAGTGATAAAACCAGGGAAGTTGAATCTCGATTCCAGTCCAGCTTTTGATACCTTGTTCTTTATTTCTTTGAGCTTGTCTCCTTCACCCGCAAGAATTATTTCAAAGTCAATACCCTTATCTTCCAGTATGCTGCCCAGTTCAACCAGTGAAGCATATCCTTTTTCATAAGATACCCTTCCGGCAACTCCTATTGTCATCTTTTTATTATGGTTTGCCTTCTTATCGATATCAGGAAGTTCAACACCGTTATAGATAATGTGTATTTTACCCGGGTCAAGGGCTCCTGATAAATTCTGAAGGATTCCCCGCTTTGTATCTTCTGAAGTAGCTATAATATCTGTCACAACCTTTGAGAGCAGGTGTCTGTTTTGCCTGTTACCCCTTATGGGCCTTGCCATTCCCCTGCGGTATATGATCTTTGGTACTCCTGCCCATGCGGCCATCCTCCCTCCTGTCTTTAAATCAATTGAGAGGTTCAGAAATACTGCCTTTACATTATTTGTTTTGTAGATGTTTTTTATGCGCCACATCAGGAAGGGGTTCAGGAAGCCGGTTGCTCTCATCTTCAGACTTGCCGTATTGAGCCCTGCCTTCTCCGATCTCTTCAGCAACTCGCTTTTCTTATTTGCTATTATAAGCACATTATAATGTCTCTCTCTCAACTTAGTAGCCGCGGTAAGCGACCATTTTTCACCCCCACCCCAGTCTTTGTTGGTGTTAAAGAAACAAACCGAGCCTTTAAATTCTTTCCCGGGTGCCGGCATAATTATCCTTATTATTAATATTAAGCTGTTATTCAATACAAAAATATGTTACTTGAGCCAGAAAGTATAAATTTGCCGCATATTAAAATTACATAATATGACTATAAGTGGATTCTCAATGGCCAAAAATGCTGATAAGCTAGGCTATCCTGTGAGAGAAGCAGTCCTTTCCATACTGCCCCTTGTTGATGAATTTGTGATTGCTGTTGGTGATTGCGATGATGATGATAAAACCCGGGATTTAATCGCGGGTATCCGGAGTGAAAAAATAAAAATAATAGACACTGTCTGGGACCTTGATAAATACCCGCGCGGAATGGAGCATGCACACCAGACTGATATTGCAAAAGAACAATGCAATGGCGACTGGTTTTTCTACGTGCAGGCCGATGAGATTGTACACGAAGATGATCTGCCCGTCATTAAGAAAAGGTGTGAAGAACTTCTTGATGATCGTGAAGTGGAAGGCCTCTTATTTAAGTACAGGCATTTCTGGGGTGATTACGATCATTATCACTACTCACACAACTGGTATAAGAATGAAATCCGGATAATAAGAAACGACCCTGACATTCACAGCTGGGAGTCAGCCCAGTCATTCAGGCGTATTCCGGATTTCGACGGCGTTAAATACAGGCAACAGAACGGTACCTATAAACTTAAAGTTGCCCGTGTTGATGCTTATATCTATCATTACGGCTGGGTAAGACCTCCAAAAATAATGAGGGCTAAATCAAAGGCTTTTACCAGGATACACCATGGTGAACAGAAAGCCAAGGAGCATGAGGCAAGGAATAATCCCGTTTTTGATTATGGTGATCTTTCAAAATTAAGGATATTCAAAGGTAGTCATCCGGCTGTCATGCAAGAGAGGATAAATAATTTCAACTGGGCCGATCAGTTGAAAGACAACTCGGCCAACAGGCCAAAATTCAAACATGAAAAATTACGATACAGATTTGTTACTTTCCTGGAAAATAAAATCTTTCATCGTCCACTTTTTGAATTTAAAAACTATATACTTCTGAAAAGGAAATAAGAAACTTGACCTTATGACCACCTTCAACACCATTATCAAAGAAGCTGTCAATATTCTCCGCGATGGAGGTCTAATATTATATCCAACAGATACTTTATGGGGAATTGGGTGTGATGCCACGAACAGTGATGCTGTTAAAAGAATATATAACATTAAAAAAAAAACGATAAACACGGTATGCTTGTCCTCCTCGATACAGCATCAAAACTCCCATATTATGTGAAACAGGTGCCGGAGATTGCGTGGCAGCTGACTGAGGTCAGCGACAGCCCCCTTACGCTGGTTTATCCCGGTGCAAGGAATGTTGCCCCCGAGCTTATTGCCAGCGATGGCTCCCTGGGAATAAGGATTGTGGAAGATGAGTTTTGTTCACGTCTTATAGCCCGGTTAAAAAAACCACTGGTATCGACATCATCCAATATCACAGGTGATGCAGCGCCTGAGAATTTTATGAAAATAAGTGAAAAGATAAAAAAGTCGGTAGATTATATAGTGCCATTACGGCAGGAAGAAAAAGGTAAAAAAACTGCCTCGCCAATTATCAAGATCGAAATTGACGGGCAGTTTAAGATTATCCGTTAACCATAAATTATTTTTTCCTGACCTTCCCCGAGCCTGAAATCCTGGCATCAACGCTCGGGTTACCAGTATAATAAACATCGCCGCTGCCTGACACTCTTGCTTCTAGATCATCTTCGACCCTTGCATTGCATTTCCCACTCCCGGAAATAGAAACATCAAGTGTCCTAAGCTGAAAATCCTCTCCCTTATAATTTCCCGATCCGCTTATCGATAAGTCACCGTTATCTGCCTCGCCGTTAAGTTCAACTGATCCCGACCCTGATATACTGCATTCGACAGATATAGCCGCCAGATTAGCAAGTTCCACATTGCCACTCCCACTTACACTGATATCCAGGGATTCCGTTTTAATGGCACCTTCTGCTATTATTTTACCCGATCCTGAAACCGCAAGGTTTTCTATTTCAGGCATTGTTACATAAGCTGTTACCTTATCATTACCCCATGAGAACCATTTGTCATGCCTGATAAGCAGTTTATCTCGCCTCACGGTGGTTTCTATTTCTTCAAGGAAGTCCTCATCACCTTCAAGAACTACGCTGAAAGTATTTCCCTGTTTAAGAACAAGGGTGCCGGCCACGCCAAATGTAAGACCCGTAAAATCATCTACGTCCCTGGTCTGACTGGTCTGTGCATACGAAGAACCAAGTGCCAGTACAGCCACCAGAATTAAGCTCAGATATTTCTTCATGATTATAAAAATTTATGGGTTTATTCTATTTCTAACATAGTAAAGACGATTGTTTATAAATATTGATGCAGGAAGCAGGGAAATATTATTCATTAATCTGCACCAGACCGTCAGGCAGATCCATTATTATATTCTTTTCGTCCTTATTGATTTCAATTAACCAATCTTGATTCAGGGGTATCAGCAACTCATGCCCCTCATCGTCCTCAAGCACCATCATGTATTGCATTGGAAGGCTCATTACCTTTTTCACAAGCCCTATATACTTATTTGATTGGTTAAAGATTTTAAAGCCGGCAAGTATAAATTGTGGGGGTATTTCTTTTTCATCCCTGATATAATCCTTACTTATAAATACTTTGCAGCCTACAAATTCGGTCATCACCTCACTGCTGTCGTATCCATCAAATTTAAGAATGATATTCCCTGATGCATGTTCCTTAACTGAGGTAACAAAAAAAGGAACAGGTTTTGCTTCTATCTCAATAAAAACCCATTCCTTTTCCTTAATTTCTTCAGCTAAGTCATCTTCAGGGCTTATCATTACGGATCCTCCGTAACCATGAGCCTTAACGATCTTACCCAGCAATATGAATTTAGTATCTGGTACGGACATATCATCCCGCTAATAATTAACTTATTCTTCTTTTTTATCCTTTTTCTCCTCTCCCTTTTCTTCTTCCTTCTTTTCAGCCTTAGCCTTTTCTTCTTTTACTTTTTCATCTTCTTCCTTAGCCTTAGCCTCCTTGTCCTCCGTAGCCTTGGCGGAGGAGGAAGCCTCTTCTTCTGCAGGCTCGGATTTCAATTCCTCGCTATCACTGGGAGCTGCTTCGGCTTCAGCCACTTCAGCCCTCTTCTTAGCCAGGGCTTCGGCTCTTTCCTCATTTATCTTTTTCTCGGCTTCAAGGCGTTTTTTCTTTTCGCCTTCCTTGTCTTTCTCAAGTCCCGTGATTTTATCTTCTATTTTCTTTTCTTTTTCTTTAAGCCATATCTGGAATCTTCTTTCTGCTTCATCCTCATCAAAAGCACCTTTCCTGACCCCTTCCAGAAGATGCTTTTTTAGTAATATCCCTTTATAAGATAAGATAGCCCTGCATGTATCTGTAGGTTGTGCGCCTTTTTGCAGCCAGCCCAGCGCTTTATCGAAATCTATTTCGATCGTTGCCGGATCTGTTACGGGATTGTATATCCCGAGTTTTTCAATAAATCTGCCATCCCGTGGCGCCCTGCTATCTGCTACCACAATGTGGTAGAAGGCCTTTCTTTTACGACCTTTCCTAGCTAATCTGATTTTTACTGCCATTTAATACGCGTTAATATTCTTACTTTTAAAATTTGTGGCTGCAAAGATATGATTTATTAAGTAATCGGCAAACAATATATTTAGTAAAATTAACTGCTTTCCTGTGGAATAATGGAATGGAATGATGGGATGATGAGTCCCCTCCGAAAAGGGATATAAATACCCTCTATAAAAAATGTTAACATTAAAAGATTAATACTTTTCTCCTGGCAATAAATCCATCAGCATAGCGGATTTCAAAAATGTAAAATCCCTTTTCGAATCCACCAGTATTAATCCTGGCCAGGGCAGGTGGATGGTTGAATTCTCTGATCATTATACCTGATTGAGAGTAGATACGGAAATGATCAATTGGAAATTCATTATTACTATTAATATTAATTATTCCCGAAGCCGGATTAGGGAATATTTTAAATTCATGAGTTCTGTTATCATTTATGGGCAAGGCTGCGGTACCTGTAAATTTTGCTATCGTCAATACAACATCATCCTCAATATAATTTCCATATTTATCTGTTACAAAAAATGTTAATGTGTCTTTCCCGATATCATCATCAGTAAATACCCTGCCTGTTATTATACTGTCATTTTGAAGATAATAATCACTTACCCATTTATCATTAATGTATGCAGAATCGCATAAGAATATTATTTCATATTGATTGTCATAGGCTTCATCAATAACTTCCAGTGGGGTAATAGCCGACCCCGCAGCTATGCCTGTGGGAATTAATGTATCACCAACAATTACATCAGTTGGATAATAATAAGGTTGGATCTTGAAAACAGCTTTGTTGTTTTTTGAATAGACACGGTTCCCTGGTTTAAGGTCGTTAATCAGGTAATAGCCATTGCGACTGCCGCCCCACCCCCAGTTCACATGAAAATAATTCGGCCCTTTTGATCCTTCTCCATTTACACCATCAATATTGAAGGCATGACCAGCTTTTCCATCATCTGCATTACCGCTATATATTATTGGCCGACCCAATGCCAGATTATTGATAATAATCTCTTCCCATTCATCTTCTTCAGTATTTGCCTTGTACAGGTAAGTACATTTTTTTGACATCTTGAAATACCTTCCTATGGCTGACCGACTAAGTTTAGTATTGGCAGAAGAGCCATCCGGGCCAAAGTTCATATTAACAGCCACAGCACAATGGAAAAGTAGAAGTGCATTATAATCATCAGGCTTATCAAGCGACATTGAATCCCACTTATAATGTGTCTCTTTAAATTTTACCTCAATGATTCCGTAATCATCACAGTCATACTTATTAGTATACGTTCCCGTATCAGGAACCTGGTAAACACTGAGTGCCTGTGCCATTGCAACAGCCACACAGCCTACATAGGTATGTCCGCCGGGGCCCAGGCTGTCTTCAGGGCAGAACCTGTTCCATCCGGCCCCCTGGTTCCATAAGGTCTTTACCAGTGGTTCAACAACCACTACTTCTGAATCCGTTCCCTTACTAGCGGTGGCATCACTAAACCACCCTTCATGGACTTGCATTCCTTTCTCTTTACGTATCTCTTTTATCTGCTTAGAATAGGAGGTTATCCACTCGTAACAGGCAATATTTTTACCTCTATCAAGCTTCGTAAAACGTCCCTTATAATTGAATCCCAGAACAGGTATCACCTTCTTGTCTCCTGAAACAAGAATCCATCCCCCGTCTTTAAGATTCACAACAAATATGACCGGTTCATTATCATATAACAGGGTGTCTATACTTATTATTTCTTTTGCATCGCCAGGGAAATAATTATTCATATGATCCCGGGCAACCCGGTAGACAATTTCTTCTTCGGGTAACTGTGCCGTCAAGTTGATAAAGGAGCATAGGTATAATATCAGCAATATAACTTTGAGCTTCAACCGGGTATACTTTAATAAATTATATTATAGCACAAATTAAAATTATTTATGCACAAAACAATACTAACATAATAAAAATTTGTTAATTAATCATACCCTTAATTCCCCACTTGAAAAAGATTTTTGGTTACTTTTGTAAATTTAATCCCATCCGGGTAATAATTAGATCATAAACTGTAACTGCCCTATAATGAGTAATTTTGTGCATTTACATCTTCATACTCAGTATTCAATACTTGATGGTGCATCAAAAATCAGTGAACTCATGGAGATGGCCTCTGAGCTGGATATGCCGGCGGTGGCCATAACAGATCACGGAAACATGTTTGGCGTTAAGGAATTTCATAATGCTGCAAAAGAAAAAGGTATTAAACCCATTATAGGTGTTGAGGCATATGTGGCCAGGAGGGGCATGTCGGAAATCACCAGTAAAGATGACCGTTCGGGTGATCATCTCATACTGCTGGCCAGGAACTATACGGGCTACAGGAACCTGGTGAAACTGGTATCCTTATCCTGGACCGAGGGTTTTTACTATAAACCAAGGATTGACAAGGATCTTCTCAAGCAATATAATGAGGGGCTTATTGCCACATCTGCTTGCATAGCAGGCGAAATACCCTCAGCAATACTTAATAATGACAAGGATTCTGCTGAAAATATTATAAGGGAATACAGGGATATTTTCGGTGATGACTTTTACCTTGAGATACAAAGGCATACAACAGGTGATCCTGTCTATGACAACGACACTCTCGCAAGGCAAAACATAGTCATTGAGGCATATAAAGAATTATCTGAAAAAACCGGTATAAAAATAATCGCTTCCAATGATGTCCATTTTCTGAAAGCAGAAGATGCAGAAGCGCATGACCGACTTATATGCCTTAATACAGGCAAGGAACTTGATGACCCTGACAGGCTGAGGTATACCAAACAGGAATATTTCAAAACTGAGGAAGAGATGAGAGAGCTCTTTTCTGACTGTCCTCAAGCAGTAGAGAACACCCTTGAAATTGCAAATAAGGCAGAGAACTATGAGCTTGATCACGAGCCTATTATGCCAGAATTTCCAATTCCGGAGAAGTTCCAGAACAAGGATGAATACCTCAGGCATCTTACTTACAGGGGTGCAGAAGAACGATGGGATGAACTGAATGACGAATTAAAAGAAAGAATAGATTTTGAGCTTGACACCATAAAAAAGATGGGCTACCCCGGTTATTTCCTCATTGTACAGGATTTTCTCAGGGCAGCAAGGGAAATGGGGGTCTCGGTAGGGCCTGGAAGGGGTTCGGCAGCAGGCTCAGCAGTGGCATATGCACTGAGAATCACAGATATTGATCCCATAAAATATAAATTGCTGTTTGAGCGTTTCCTTAACCCCGACCGTATATCCATGCCCGATATAGATATTGATTTTGACGAAGATGGAAGGGACCAGGTTCTCAGGTATGTCGTAGATAAATACGGTCACGACAGGGTGGCCCATATAATCACTTTTGGCACCATGGCAGCCAAGGGGGCCATACGTGATATTGCAAGAGTACAAAACCTGCAGCTCTCAGATGCTGACAGACTTGCCAAACTTATACCCGAAAGGCCAGGTATCACTTTTAAGGCAGCTTATGAAGAAGTACCCGAACTAAGGAAAGAAAGAAATTCAGATAATGAGCTCATTGCACGCACATTGCAGTATGCTGAGGCTCTTGAGGGATCAGTGCGACAAACGGGTATCCACGCATGCGGCATAATAATAGGCCGGGACCCCCTGAATGAACACATACCACTCAGCATGGCCAAAGACACCGATCTCTATGTTACCCAGTATGACGGTAATCATGTGGAATCGGTGGGCTTGTTAAAAATGGACTTCCTGGGTCTCAAAACACTGTCAATAATCAGGGATGCCATTGATAATATCAAAGCATCCAAAGGTATAGACTTCGATATTTCAACTGTTCCACTTGATGATGCTAAAACATTTGATTTGTATTCCAATGGTGAAACCACTGCTCTGTTCCAGTTTGAATCGGAAGGAATGAAGAAGCATCTCAAGGAACTCAAGCCTAACCGCTTTGAAGACCTTATTGCAATGAATGCCCTCTACCGCCCGGGCCCTATGGAATACATACCGAGATTTATCAAACGTAAACATGGGCTGGAAAAAATAGACTTCCCCTTAGCGGAGATGGAAACGCATCTTAAGGATACATATGGCATCACAGTATACCAGGAACAGGTTATGCTACTGTCACAGGAGCTCGCGGGTTTTTCCAAGGGACAGGCTGACTCGCTGCGCAAAGCCATGGGGAAAAAGAAGAAAGAACTGATGGATCCCCTTAAAGTTAAATTCTTTGAAGGATGCAGGGCAAGAGGATATAAAGAAAAAATTATTGAGAGAATATGGACTGACTGGGAATCATTTGCCCAGTATGCATTCAATAAATCTCATTCGACATGTTATGCATACGTTTCTTACCAGACAGCATATCTTAAGGCTCATTACCCGGCAGAATTTATGGCCGCTGTTCTGAGTCGTAATATTAACGACATTAAAAAACTCACCACCTTTATGGATGAGGCCAGAAGAATGGGGATTGAGGTACTTGGCCCTGATGTGAACGAGAGTAAGGTAAATTTCACCGTGAACAAGGATGGAAATATCAGGTTTGGTCTTGGTGCTATTAAAGGTGTGGGCACAAGTGCAGTTATAGGTCTCATAGAAGAAAGGGATAATAAAGGTCTGTTCTCATCTATTTTCGATTTTATTGAAAGGGTAAACCTGAATGCACTGAACAAGAAAAGCATTGAAGCAATGGCACTCGCCGGAGCCTTTGATTGCTTTAAGGAACTAAACAGAGCACAGTATTTTGCAGAAGATAACAGAGGACAGGTATTTATAGAAAGCCTGGTAAGATACGGCAACATGCTGAAAACAGAGGTAAGCACAGCCCAACAATCCCTTTTTGGCGATGATGATGGCTTTGAAGTGGTTAAACCTATTCCACCTGATACCCCTGAATGGCCTAAACTGGAAAAACTGACCAGGGAAAAGGAAGTGGTCGGGATATTCCTTTCAGCTCATCCACTGGATGATTACAAACTGGAAATGAAAACCTTCTGCAACACAAACATAAGCAAGCTGAATAACCTGGACGAACTACTTAACAAAGAGGTAATAATAGCAGGGATGGTTACCGAAGCAAGAAGCGGTACCAGCAAAAACGGAAAACCCTTCGGTTCATTTACCCTGCAGGATTATACTGACTCCTACAGGTTCATGCTCTTCGATAAAGATTATGTCAATAACAGTAAATACTGCAATCCGGGTTATTTCCTCCTCGTTAAAGGGAAAGTCCGGCAAAGGATGTTCAGGGAAGATGAACTGGAAGTAAAAATACAGAATATACACCTGCTCACCAGTGTAAAAGATGAACTGATAAGATCTTTCACCGTTGTCATTCCACTTGACATGCTGAATAATGAACTGGTGGAAAAGCTGAAAGAGCTAACTGTCAGAAACAAGGGAAAGACAGAGCTCAGGTTCCTGGTTGCAGATCCTGTTGAAAAGATAAGTGTATCATTATTTTCAAGATCATTTAAAGTGGAACTCAATAATGATATTATAAGTTTTATTGAATCTGTTCCGGGTCTTGAATTTAAAGTAAATTAATTATATTTGCCCCCCTATTGAGGAAACAAAATAAACATAAAATACCATGGATCTACACGTAAACGATTCAAATTTCGATGAAGTGGTACTGCAGGCAGATAAGCCCGTTGTAGTTGATTTTTGGGCTGAATGGTGCGGGCCGTGCAGAATGATTGCCCCCTTCATGGAAGAGATGTCCAAAGAATATGAAGGCAGGGCACTGGTGGCTAAATGTGATGTGGATGACAGCCCAGGCGTAGCAGCTAAGTTCGGAATACATAATATACCCACAGTCTTGTTTTTCAAAAACGGGGAAGTAGCAAACAAGCAGGTTGGCGCTGTTCCCAAAACCAATTTTGTAAGCAAGCTTGAAGCTCTTTTGGATTAAGATAAATATAAATTATTTAGGCCGTTCACGTTAGAACGGCTTTTTTATTACCGGTAAAATGAACATATGCATAATTATCAGGGGACCCTCGTTCCTATAATCAGGATATCATCAATCTGACTGACCCCTCCCATCCATTCATCAAGTGTTTTAAGTAATTGTTCCTTTTGCTGGTTCATGGGCAAATGAGATATCCTCAGTAGTTCCTTCTTAAGGTTCACAACCTTGAATTTCTTATTTTCAGATCCACCAAACTGATCGGCATAACCATCCGAGAACATATACAGGTTATCCCCCGACTCAATATCAACTTCCACATTGGTGAATTTCTTCTCACGCGCTGCAGCCATACCAATGGGGAACCTGTTGCCCTTAATTGTAATCAGCTCTCCATCCCTTATTATAACAAGCGGATTATAAGCACCTGCATATTCCAGCTTTTTATGCTTCTTGTCATAGGCTATAAGAGCAAGGTCCATTCCGTCACTGATAACCTCATCACCTCGCTGGATTAATGACCTGGTTATTTCCACATTGAGCTGATCAAGTATTGCAGCGGGGCGTGTTATACCGTATTCCCTCACTATTTTGGTCAGTGAATTATGTCCTATTATCGACATGAAGGCACCAGGGACACCATGACCGGTACAGTCAACCGCGGCAATGAACTGGACATCCCCATTGTCATGCATCCAGTAGAAATCACCACTTACTATATCTTTCGGTAAGAAGAGTACAAAGGTATCATCAAAACTATCTTCAGTTGGTAACATAGCCATTTGTATCCTCTCTGCGTACCTTATGCTGGCAGTAATATCCCTGTTCTTCTCTTCTATGACCATACTCTTCTGGACGACCTCGGCAGTACGTTCTTCAACCTTCTCTTCCAGTATTCTTTTTTCACGTACCAGGTTCCTTTCCCGGATCCTTATATATACCATCACGGCTACCGCCGCTAACACTATTAAAGCTGTTATGAACCATGGACTTGCATAAAACGGAGGTCTGATAACGAAGTCAAAAGTAACAGGTTCTTCATTCCAGATCCCGTCACTGTTTTGTGCCTTTACCTTAAAAGTATATCTGCCCGGCGATAGTGACGAGTATATTGCCGTTGTCTGCTCCGTTTCAGGTCTCCATTCGGGGTCGGCTCCCTCGATCATCACCTGGTAGCTAACGGCTTCAGGATTTGTAAGGCATACACTGTAATAATTAAAGGTAATGTTTTTTTCTGTGTGCCTCAGGCGCATGCCGGGGGTCATCTCCCTTTCCTCAAAGTTAACCATAATACCCTTTATATGGGTCAGAGGACTAAGATCAGGAGGGGGTATATTCTCAGGAGCCAGCTCCGTAGCGCCATTTGCAGTACCAAACCATAGATGTCCTTTACTGTCAAGGAAAGATGCATTCTGTTTGGTTTCAATACCTACAAAACCATTTTCCTCGGTATAAGTGTTAATAGTCCCGGTTTCAATATTTAAGCTGTTTAAGCCCGTATTGGTTCCTATATACAAAACGCCCCTGTTATCGGCCTGCAACAGGTTGATATTGTTTGATAGTAATCCGTCATTCTCGGTGAAGTGAATTGCTATGGTATCATCTTTTAATCCAAGAACACCGTACTGGGTCCCCAACCAGATAGTCCCGTCATTTGTCTCTGTAATGCTTGAGGGTATCAGGTTATTATTAAGATTTAATATCTCAAATGTATCTTTACCGGGAATATACCTGGTTAGTGCACTTACCTCTTCAGAACCTATCCATACAATGCCGTTGCGATCAAAATACAATGAACTT
>JAYEGY010000127.1:0-33276 GCA_034659275.1 Bacteroidota bacterium
AACCCTACTCAACCTTACTCAACCTTACTCAACTTTTTAACATGCCATCTTGCTTCACTTCTTATTATTCATTATCTTTGCAAACTCAAGATTTACAAATAATATTTACTAAAATGTCAAAAATTAAAGTAGCTATTAACGGATTCGGCAGAATAGGAAGAAATGCCTTCAAAATTGCCCTTGAAAGGCCGGATATTGAAATTGTTGGTATTAATGACCTCACTGACACCAAAACACTTGCACACCTCCTGAAATATGATTCAACACAGGGGAAATTCGGTGGAGTAAGTTATGATGATGATGATATTATTATCAAAGGGAAAAAGTACAGGGTCAGTTCCGAAAAAAACCCTGCATCCATTCCATGGAAAGAAACCCCGGATGTGGTTATTGAATCAACGGGTGTGTTCAGGGTCAAAGAAAGTCCAAAAGGTGGGTATGGTGATCACCTTAAGAACGGGGCAAAAAAGGTTATTCTTTGTGTTCCTTCAAAAGATGAAATTGATGCCATGATAGTTCTCGGGGTTAATGAGGATCACCTCAAACCGGAACACGAATGCGTTTCAAATGCATCATGCACAACCAACTGTCTGGCACCCGTTGCAAAAGTACTGAACGACGAATTTGGTATCGATCAGGGCTTCATGACTACCATACACTCATATACGAACGACCAGGTTATACTTGACCTCCCTCATAAAGACCTGAGGAGAGCCAGGTCAGCAGCCGTTTCACAGATCCCCACCACAACAGGTGCCGCGCAAGCTGTTGGTATTGTTATACCCGAGCTTAAAGGTAAAATGGACGGTATGGCCATAAGGGTACCAACCCCTACAGGCTCGCTTATCGACCTCGTTGCCGTGCTTAAGAAAGAAGTAAGCAAGGAAGATATCAACAAGGCCATGAAAAAAGCAGCAGAAGGCCCGATGAAAGGGATCATGGAATATACCGAAGATCCCATTGTCTCTGTCGATGTTATCCATAATCCCAGCTCGGCTATATTCGACTCGTTGAGCACAATGGTTAGTGGTAAAATGGTTAAAGTACTGGCATGGTATGATAACGAATGGGGATACTCCGAACGCGTGGTAGACCTGGTAGAAAAATTAATGGAATAATAATAGGCTCCCGTCAGGGAGCCAGTTACGCTCGCGCTTTGACCGCCGAAGCTTTAGCGAAGGCGGTCAGGGAGCAAATTACTTTTGTCTTTTATTTTATTAGCATCTCAATCTCTATCGGCAATCCTGAAGTATCACGGAAATGCTCACCAAGCTCAAGAATTGCTTCATCATCCTCCTCGTATAACCACCTTATTCTTAATTTTTTCCCATTCCGGTAATACGCCCTGAATATTTTAAGCACGTCAAGAAGGTGTTTTGAGGAGCCGCTGTTAATATATTCAAGGATAAACTTAATATTCAGACTATCTGAATCAGTGAAAAATTCTTCAATCCAGTCTTTTACCGGCTGATAAATCAGGTCCGGGTTCTCTGGTATGGATCTTCCTTCAATAGTAAGTAAGTTATCATTCGGATCATAATACATACCAGGACATTTCTGACTTTTCTCCTGAATAACTTTTATTTCCATAACAACATTGAATTATTCATATCTAAGTGCCTCTATAGGGTCGACATTGGCTGCTTTCACTGCAGGAAAATAACCCGAAACAACACCTACCACAAAGCAAACAGCCACACCTCCGATTATCCACTTCCATGGTAATATAAAACTTGACTGCAGTGCACTGGAAATAACATTGCCAATAAGTATTCCCAGTATTATACCCAGAATACCTCCCATCTGTCCTATTATTACCGACTCATACAGAAACTGGTTTTTAACGGTGGATGCTTTTGCTCCCATAGCCTTCCTGACACCAATCTCCCTGGTCCTTTCGGTAACCGATACAAGCATTATATTCATTAAACCTACAGCAGCACCGGCAAGTGTTATTAAACCAATGATAGTGGCTGCAATAGTAACAAACTGAATGTTCTCGATCAAGAGGTCAGATATAGCATCGCTCTTTGTAACATTAAAATCTGATTCATCACGTGCATCCAGTCCACGTACAAGCCTGAAAACACCTTCCGCCTCACTGGCCATCATCTCCATATCAGTCTGTGCATAGGGCATTACTGTTATCGTAAAATCCATACGTGGCCTTGAGAAATAATGCCTGGCAGTGGTGATGGGCATAAAACATACATTGTCGCTTGTTAATATACTGGCCCCTTTTGCTTTTAACAATCCAACGACTTTGAGCTTACAGCCACCAACATTAATAACCTTGCCTATCGGGTCTTCATCGTCCCTGAAGATAGCCCTGGATACGTCTGCACCAATTATAGCTACGTTGCGGGCCGATTTCACCTCTTCCGGAGAAAACCCCCTGCCTTTTTCTACCTCGTATCCTCCAACCCGGAGGTAGTTCTCATCAATACCTGTAAGCTGGATAATTGGATTGGTCTCCTCGGATCGGTAACTGACCGTAGCCATACCACTGGCAACCACAGAAACACTGACATGCGCAGGTTCCTGGAACCGCTCCTTGAACTCTATGGCTTCACGGTACGAAATATATGCATAGTTTTTTGTGCGATTCTCCGTGTTTCCCATAACTATCGTCATACCCCTGCTGGTAATGGCAAAGGTATTTGCACCCATCATTGAAAACTGGCTTGTAAGTGTCCCCTTTATGGCATCAATGGCAGTTAAAATACCAACAAGGGCCATTATACCAAATGCAATAATCGCCATTGTAAGTACCGCCCTTACCCTGTTAGAACCTATTGCCCTGAGAGATACTCTTAAATTTTCACTGAATAATCCTTTTTTTCTCATCTTACTGCACACATTGCCACTTTAAAAATACAATTATTTTAATACAATCTCATACAGAGAGACTAAAAACAATCCCTGTGGAAAATTACGCTCCCGCTTTGACCGCCGAAGCTTTAGCGAAGGCGGTCAGGAAGCCAGTTACGCACTGCGCTGGCAGTGCAAATTACGCCGAACACAATGAGGCAAATTACGCGAACGAAGTGAGCCAATTACAAAATTAATTAAGAATTTAGTTGCACAACTAAATATTTCGTTATATATTTGTAATGACAAAACTTCAAGAAATATGAAAGAACTTACAAAGGCCGAGGAACAGATAATGCAGATACTCTGGGAAATAAAAAGGGGATTTGTAAAAGATATACTTAAGCATTTCCCCGAGCCCAGGCCTGCATATAACACTGTTAGTACAATAATAAGGATACTACAGGACAAGGGATTCGTAAGTCATAAAGCCTATGGACGTACACACGAGTACTATCCTCTTGTGTCAAAGGAAGAATACACTAAATCACGAATGTCGAGTCTTGTGAAGGATTATTTTTCAGACTCTTTCGAAAAGATGGTAAGCTTCTTTGCCCGTGAGAAAAAGATCAGCCTCAAAGAGATGGAGGATATAATAAAGTTTATGGAAGAGGAAATATCACGTCAAAAAAAATCAGGGAAATGAAACAGTATCTACTAATATCTTCAGTATATCTCGCAGTATTCTATTTATTATATATACTGCTGATCAGCAAAGACACACGTTACAGGAGAAATCGTTTATACCTTCTCGGTAGTGTTATTTTATCACTGCTTTTGCCCTATGTTAAAATAAGTACAGTTTCCGGAGGATTGCTCGCTTCAATAAATGAGAGCATGAATACTATTAATATTCCACAGGTTAATATTTACGCTAATGATCCCGGCACCGAACAAAGTAGTATATTATCAATACCCCTCACAATTTACCTTACCGGATGCCTTGTGGCATTTGTAATTTTTATGGCTAATATTTTCAAGCTGATTGTATATATAAGAAAATACAAGGTGGAAGGATCAAAAATAGTTCTCACACCTCCCGGTAAGGAATCCGGCTTCTCAGCCATGGGATATATATTTTTAAGCAGTGAACTTGAAGAGGAAATAAAAAAAACAATACTGTATCACGAACAACAACATATCCAGAATAAGCATTTCCTTGATATCATTCTATTGCGCCTTATTGGTATATTTTTCTGGTTCAACCCATTTATATACCTCTATGAGCGTTCCCTGAAAGCCTTGCATGAATTCGAAGCTGACCAGCAGATGCTTGAGTCGGGAAGGAATGTTGTCAGCTATCAGCGATTGATAATGAACCAGATATTCAACACAAATATTTTCACCTTACAGAACGGCTTTTCGGGCTGTTCCCTGATAAAAAAACGTATGACCATGATGACAAAAAGAAGAAGTAAAAAGATGTCAGGTCTCAAGCTGTTGCTTGCAGTACCTTTTCTATTGTTTGTTTTCGGATATTTCTCATGTACCCGTGATGAAATTGACCCACTCGATCAGATTAATGAAACCGAAGATCCGGTATGGCTTTTAGATCAGACGGATCAGGAAGCTGTGTCAGATGAGAAACCTAAATCCAATGTGCAATACTCAGACCCAAAATATGTTGACGATCAGATCTTCGTAGTGGTTGAGGATATGCCTACATTCCGGGGTGGTGATGTTAATAAATTTCGTGAATGGGTTCAGAGCAACGTGACCTACCCCCGGATAGCAGCAGAAAATGGAATACAGGGCAAGGTCTTTGTAATGTTCGTCGTTGACGAAAAAGGCCAGGTTACCAAGGCTGAAATATTGAAAGGCGTAGACCCATCACTTGATGATGAAGTTCTCAGAGTGGTTAACTCCTCCCCTTCCTGGTCTGCAGGCTTACAAAGAGGTATACCCGTTAAAGTAAGATTTTCTATTACTGTTAACTTCCAGTTGCAGTAAAAACCTCCGATAAATTCGTAATACTAAAGACGCACACCGCTGCGTCTTTTTTTGGTCCTGGGTGCTTAATTCGATATTCGACATTCGATATTCGACATTCGACATTCGACATTCGACATTCGACATTCATAACTTATCTTTGTACCATGTTATCCTTACAAAATAGAATCGACGCCTTCGTCAAATTGGGTGCCATCATGAAAGATGCAGCCTCCTCCGCCCCATCATCAGCTGAAGCTGAAAAGCTGAGAAGGCTTATGGACAGCCAGGAACAGCATAATAAATGGTTCACGCCTGATAATGTTGTACGCTCTGTTAAAGCTATCGGAAACATGCTGGAGAAAGACAAACTGGAAAAATGGCTCGAACCATATGCAATGCCCGATAAGACTGTCACTAACAAAACCATTGCCGTCATTATGGCCGGTAATATCCCCCTTGTGGGCTTCCATGATTTTCTATGTGTCCTTATAACAGGCCACCGTCTGTTAGCCAAAACAAGTACAAAAGACAGTGAACTTATAAGGAACGTAACTGATATCCTTTGCACAATAAATTCCGATTTCAAGCAACAAATTAAATTCACGGATAAAATAACAGGTAATTATGATGCTGTAATAGCAACTGGAAGCAATAATACCTCCAGGTACTTTGAATACTATTTCGGTAACAAACCACATATATTCAGGAAGAACAGGAACAGTGTGGCTATCATTAACAGGAACACAACATTAGAAGAAATCAAAAAACTGGGTACTGATGTATTTTCATATTTTGGACTCGGATGCAGAAATGTATCAAAAATATACATTGAGGATGGTATAAATCCTGAAAAAATAGTCACTGAATGGGCAAATTGGTCATATATATTAAATCACAGTCCCTATGCTAATAATTACCTGTATAATAAGTCCTTATTCAAACTCAACAAACAGCCTTTCCTTGATACCGGTTTTCTTCTATTTACACGTGATGCAGGATTTACTTCTCCCGTGTCGGTAATATTTTATGATTTTTTCGCGAGCAGGAATAAATTAAAGGATGAATTGAGCGAACATGCCGGGGATATTCAATGTATTGTATCGGAAAATGACATCCCTTTCGGGCAAACCCAGTACCCCGAACCGGGTGATTATGCCGATAATATCGACACTATAGAGTTTTTAATATCTTTAAAATAAAATATTTTTGCATATTTCATTCTTTTAAAAAAATAATTACATTGCACAGGTTCAAAAACGGCATTTATGATTTTTAAGTTTGTAGTAATATCGAGTGAGGAGGAGTCATTCCTGAGGGAATTTGAGCTGGATGAGAATAATACTCTTCTTGATTTTCATAATATCTTGCAGGAAGAACTGGAGTATGACAGATCACAGATGGCCTCATTTTTTACCACTTCCAAAAAATGGGAGAAAGAGGAAGAATTCACTCTTTTTGAAATGGGAGCAAACACTACACCCATGGATGAAGTTATAATTGATGATATTGTCATTGAAGATAACCAGAAATTGCTGTATGTTTTTGACATGTTCAACGAAAGAGCACTCTTTATCGAATGCGTGGGTACAGTAAATCCCATTGAAGGAAGGGAATATCCCGTTTGTACACGTTCCCAGGGCAAACCGCCCCAACAGGTGCATTTCTCTAATTTCACAAAAGCATCAGCACGCATTGATGATGACGAAGATGAGCCTGATGATGAATTTCTTGATGATAATGACCCGGATCTACCCGACATCGAAAACCTTGATGACTTCGAAGACACCTGAAAACTTCCAGGTAAAAAATGAATAATACTCTCGTTATACTCCTGGGTCCGACAGGTATAGGTAAAACGGATCTGGGTATTGATATTGCCCTTTATTTCAACACTGAAATAATATCATGTGATTCCAGGCAGTTTTACAGGGAGATGTCAATAGGGACAGCTTCTCCTTCCAATAAACAGCTGAAAAAAGTAAAACATCATTTCATAAACCATATTTCAGTTACTGACTATTATAGCGCCAGCAGGTTTGAAGATGACTTTATGGACCTGGCAAAAAAACTTTTTGCTCGTTACAATATCTTGCTGATGGTTGGTGGTTCAGGCCTTTATATAGATGCTGCCGGTGGCAGGATAGATAAAATACCCGATGTCGATCCCTCTGTGAGGGAAAAATACCTGGAGAAATTCCATAATGAAGGCCTGGAGAGCATCAGGGCCGATCTCAGGCTGCTTGATCCTTATTATTACCGGATTGTCGACCTGAAAAATCCTAAACGCATTATCAGGGCACTTGAAATATGTGAAACAACTGGTAAACCTTACTCATTTTTCCTGCAGAAAAAAGGTAAAGGGAGAAATTTCAATATTATAAAGGTAGGACTTACAATGGACAGGCAGGAACTGTACCGGAGAATTAATGAGCGGGTCGACAGGATGATAGCGGAAGGACTTGAGGAGGAAGCCAGGGAATTGCTTGAATACCGCAACTGTAATGCTCTCAACACTGTTGGCTACAAAGAAATGTTCAGCTATTTTGATGGTGAGATCAGCAGGGAAAAAGCAATTGAACTTATCAAAAGAAATTCAAGAAGGTACGCAAAACGTCAGCTAACATGGTGGGCAAGGGATGACGATATCAAATGGTTTCATCCGCAGGAGAAAGAAGGGATTATCCGTCATATTGAAACTGTAAAAAGGAATGACGAAGAGACGAAGTGACTAAGGGACAGGGAAACCAGGAGATTTAGCTCTGGAAGACAAAAAAAGGGTTGAATAAAGTTGAGAATGCCTGCCTGCCGGCAGGCAGGAGTTGAGAAGAATGAGTTTATTATGGAGTACCTCTTAACCAGCACCCAGCACCCTTAGCCTAACTCCTTAAGCTTCCTGATCGTCCCCTCCGGATCATCCGAGCCAAACACCGTGGTGCCCGCAACCAACACATTGACACCGGCATCAACAAGCTGTTTTGCATTTTTGGTATCTACTCCCCCGTCAACCTGTATCATCACATCATTACCGGTCTCAGTTATCATCTTCTTGAGCGCCCTCACCCTCTCATAACTGTTGCCTATGAATTCCTGACCTCCGTAACCGGGGTTCACTGTCATTATAAGCACCATATCCACATATGGGAGTACCCATTCAAGCACTGATAAAGGGGTATGTGGGTTAAGCGACACACCTGCTTTCATTCCCAGCCTTCTTATCTCATTTACCGTGCGATTGAGTTGTGGACAGGCTTCGTAATGAACGGTAAGGATATCGGCCCCTGCATCCCTGAAACGTTCGAGATACCTGTCGGGATCCACAATCATGAGATGTATATCCAGTGGCTTCTCTGACAGCTCTTTAACATATTTCAAAACAGGAAAGCCAAAGGATATATTTGGAACAAAGACACCATCCATAATGTCGAGGTGCAACCAATCGGCTACACTCCTGTTAACCATTGCAATTTCCTTATCCAGCCGGCCAAAATCAGCAGCCAGCAATGATGGTGAAACAAAATGATCCATAGTGTCTTTTTTCTTATGAGTTATGACCTAACCCAGGTAAGTCTTGAGTATTTTACTTCTTGTTGTATATTGTATTCTCTTAAGGGCTTTTTCCTTTATCTGCCTCACTCTTTCCCGCGTCAGGGTAAGCTCTTCTCCTATCTCTTCCAGAGTAAGAGGATGCTTCATGTTTATCCCGAAATAAAGCTTTATTACTTTTGCTTCCCTTGGTGACAAAGTACTCAGCGCACGTTCTATCTCATATGTGAGTGATTCATTGATAAGATGTTTATCCGGACTGGGATTATCATCGCTCTGGATCACATCGTACATATCATTATCTTCCTCGTTGCTTATGGGCGCATCCATACTGACAGTACGGCCACTGGATCTTAATACTTCCTTCACCTCTTCGGGAGCCACCTGCAAAACATCCGCTATTTCCTGTGAAGAAGGTTCTCTTTCAAACTCCTGCTCGAGTCGGGCAAATACCCTGTTAATCTTATTTATTGATCCTATCTTGTTTACAGGTAACCTTACTATCCTTGCCTGCTCGGCCAGGGCCTGCAGTATGGCCTGTCGTATCCACCATACAGCATACGAAATAAATTTGAATCCCCTGGTTTCGTCAAATCGCTGGGCAGCTTTTATAAGACCCAGGTTGCCTTCATTTATCAGGTCAGGGAGACTCATACCCTGGTTCTGATATTGTTTGGCAACGGAAACAACAAAACGTAAATTTGATTTTACAAGCTTTGCTAAAGCCTTCTTATCCCCCTGCTTGATATTCCTGGCAAGTACTACCTCTTCCTCGGCAGTAATCAGATCGACTTTCCCAATCTCCTGCAGGTATTTATCGAGGGATGGTGTATCACGGTTGGTGACCTGTTTTGTTATCTTTAACTGCCTCATAAGAAAAGAGTAACTCCATATTCCGCCCAGAGTACATCACAATTATAATAATAAAAATGCTTAACAACAACAGATGAATAAATTAAAATCATTCTAAAATAGAGTTTTTTCGACCCCATCTTTGCTCTGAAATACAATTTTTTACGTTATGTTTTTGTTATTTAACCTTTTTTTAGGATATTAGTATTGCATTATATTCAGGTTTTGCTTATTATTGCAACGGTTTTAGACGCATAGATTATTAAAATATTCTTGCGCATCTGTTTTTCCAATCTGGAACAGATTTTTCTGGAAAAAATTATCAATACTATTTTCATTAACATTTTCCTACAATATTAACTATGTACGACATTCTTGAGTTAAACAAAAAGCTCCTCCCCGAACTGAGGGAGATAGCTAAAAATCTTAAGATCAAACGAGTAGAATCATATCGAAAACAAGATTTGATATATCTTATCCTTGATCAACAGGCAATTGCAGCATCTGAAAACAAGGCTTCAAATGCCAGGAAAAATAAAGGTGCCGAAAACAAAGAAAGTAATTCGGACGCCAATAAAAGGAAGGGACGGAGACCCAGGACAAAGTTCGAGAACAAATACGTTAAGATGCCTTCAGAACCATCTGAACAAAAATCAGATAAGCCGGTTGATAAACCGGCAACCGCTGATGTCAGGCAGGATAAAAAGTCTGATGCACGGAAGCCTGAAAGCCGGCAAAACAGACGAAAAGAACATCAATATGAAGGTAGAACAGCAAGGAAAAATCCTGAAAGGGATAAACAGGCAGTAGCTGCCGGTGACGACGGCAGGGAAACAGCACAAATAGAAGCACCTGATAAGGGAATTCAAAGAAATGCTGAGAAGAAGCCCAAAAAACAGGATGATCAGGCTCCGAAGGAAAGAGAAAAAGAACAACGGAAAGTTCAAAAAACACATGAGAAAGAAAAAGAAGCTGAAAGCAAGGAAGCTGGCTACGAGTTTGAAGGCATAATATCGAATACAGGTGTGCTTGAAATTATGCCCGATGGCTATGGTTTCCTCCGTTCATCTGACTATAATTATCTCAACTCACCTGATGATATATACGTATCACAGTCCCAGATAAAACTATTTGGTCTCAAAACAGGTGATTCAGTGGAAGGCACTATTAGGCCACCGAAAGAAGGTGAGAAATATTTTCCCCTGATAAAAATAAAGATGATTAACGGGCGTTCACCTGATTTCATTCGTGACCGGGTGCCCTTCGATTATCTTACTCCCCTCTTCCCTAACGAGAAATTCACCATATGTTCTCCCACTGAGACAACTCTTTCTGTAAGAGTAGTTGACATGTTCGCGCCAATAGGCAAAGGACAAAGAGGACTTATCGTTGCTCAACCAAAAACAGGTAAGACAATCCTGCTGCAGGAGATAGCCAATGCTATAGCCAGACATCATCCCGAAGTGTATCTTATGATACTGCTAATAGATGAACGGCCCGAAGAGGTAACCGATATGGCCAGAAGCGTAAATGGAGAGGTTATAGCGTCTACCTTTGACGAACCGGCTGAAAGACATGTGCGGGTGGCAAATATAGTTCTCGAAAAAGCAAAGAGAATGGTCGAATGCGGACATGACGTTGTTATATTGCTCGATTCCATTACCAGGCTGGCAAGGGCTTTTAATACTATATCTCCAGCATCGGGTAAAGTGCTTTCAGGTGGCGTTGACTCAAATGCACTGCATAAACCGAAAAGATTCTTTGGAGCCGCACGTAATATCGAAGACGGTGGTTCTTTAACCATACTGTCAACAGCACTTACCGAAACAGGTTCAAAAATGGACGATGTGATATTTGAGGAATTCAAGGGAACAGGTAATATGGAACTCCAACTCGACCGAAAGCTTTCGAATAGGAGAATATTCCCATCAATTGATATCCCTGCATCAAGTACCAGGAGAGAAGACCTCTTGCTGGATAAGAATTTCCTGAACAAAATATGGATACTCAGGAATTTCCTTACCGATATGAATGCCGTGGAGGCAATGGAGTTTCTCCGCGACAGGCTACGCCAGACTAAGTCAAACGAAGAATTCCTTATCTCTATGAACGGAGAATAATATAACCGGAAAGCACTGATAATTAAGTAATAATTTTCTAACTAAATAAGATTTTTCAAACATGGCAAAAAAGAAAAAGTTCATAACACTCGACGGTAACCAGGCAGCATCACATATTGCATATATGTTCAGCGAAGTTGCCTGTATCTACCCAATTACTCCATCTTCGAATATGGCCGAATTCATTGATGAATGGGCTGCTAATGGAAGGGAAAATATCTTCGGTGAGACAGTGAATGTAGTGGAGATGCAATCCGAAGGAGGAGCATCAGGTGCTGTTCACGGCTCATTACAGGCCGGAGCTCTCACTTCTACATTTACAGCATCCCAGGGCCTCCTCCTGATGATCCCTAACATGTATAAAATGGCAGGTGAACTGCTTCCCGCTGTTTTTCATGTCAGCGCCCGCTCGGTAGCTGCACATGCCCTGTCAATATTCGGCGATCATAGCGATATATACGCTACCAGGCAAACAGGTTTCGGGATGATAGCAACCGGTAGTATTCAGGAAATAATGGACCTTGCAGGAGTGGCTCACCTGTCAGCAATAAAATCACGTCTCCCATTTATGCACTTCTTCGATGGATTCAGATCTTCACACGAGATACAGAAGGTCGAACTCCTGGAAACAGAGGATATGAAAGATTTAATGGATTGGGATGCGGTGCAAAAATTCAGAAATAATGCTCTCAATCCTGAACATCCTGTCACAAGGGGTACAGCACAAAACCCCGACATCTACTTCCAGGCAAAAGAATCCATTAACCCCTTCTATGAGCCACTGGCAGACATTGTTGCCGAGAAGATGAAAAAAATATCTGACCTTACGGGAAGAGAATATAAACCTTTTAATTATTACGGTGCACCCGATGCTGAGAATATTATAGTTGCTATGGGTTCCGTTACTTCAACAATAAAGGAAACAGTTGACTATCTTAATTCCAAAGGTGAAAATGTAGGTTTTATCTCGGTACACCTTTACAGACCTTTCTCAAGTAAGTATTTCTTTGATGTCCTGCCGAACACAGTGAAGAAAATAGCGGTGCTCGACCGTACAAAAGAACCGGGAGCCAACGGAGAACCCCTCTACCTTGATGTACGCGATTTATTCTATGAAAAAGGTGACCACCCCCTTATTGTAGGAGGTCGTTACGGACTGTCGTCCAAAGATACAACCCCCGCTATGATAATGTCGGTTTATGAAAATCTTAAAAAAGATAAGCCAAAGAACCTTTTCACGGTGGGTATAAAGGATGATGTTACAAATACCTCATTGCCCCTGCTGGAAGAAATAAGTGTTTCAGATGAATCTACTTATTCAGCTAAATTCTACGGACTTGGTGGTGACGGTACTGTGGGTGCCAACAAAAACTCAATAAAGATCATAGGTGAAACAACCGATAAATATTGCCAGGCATATTTTGCATATGAGGCAACAAAATCAGGTGGACTTACTGTCTCTCACCTTCGCTTCAGTGATGAACCTATCAATTCAACATACCTGGTTAATACACCGGATTTCGTAGCCTGCCACGTAACAGCCTACCTTAAGAAATATGATCTGCTCAAGGGCCTTAAGAAAGGAGGTACATTTCTGCTAAACAGCATATATGATGAGAAAGAGATAAAAGAAAAATTACCCGGGTCTATGAAAAAATACATGGCAGAAAATGATATCCGCTTTTATATAATCAATGCCACTAAACTGGCAGAAGATATCGGCCTGGGTACACGTACAAATACCATCATGCAAGCCGCCTTCTTTAAGGTCTCGGAAGTTATTCCCTATGATAAGGCCGTGGACGAAATGAAGAAGTTTATAGAGAAGACATTCGGACGTAAAGGAGAAAATGTGGTTAATATGAACTATGCCGCAGTGGATAAAGGAGGAGAAGAAGTAATAGAGATAAAAGTACCGGATGAATGGAAGAAACTCAAAGGAGAAGACAAAAAAGAGGAACGTGACGTTCCTGACTTCGTTAAAAATGTATGTGATCCCATTCATGCACAGAAAGGTGATAACCTGCCTGTCAGTGCCTTCAAGGACAGAGAAGATGGTACATTCCCTGCAGGCACAACCGAATATGAGAAACGAGGAGTGGCCGTTAATGTGCCAAGATGGATACCTGAAAATTGTATCCAGTGTAACCAGTGCGCATATGTTTGTCCGCATGGTGTAATCCGACCCTTCCTCCTAACCGATGAAGAAGTGGAAAAAGCGCCCTCAAAAATAGACGTACTGGATGGCAAAGGAAACATAAAAGAATACAAATACCGTATTCAGATCAGCCCGCTCGATTGTACCGGCTGTGAAGTATGTGTAAATGTATGCCCCACTAAAGAAAAATCACTGGTGATGGAACCACTCCAAACGCAAATGGACCAGGCTATAATATGGGACTATCTGGATCAGGAAGTCGGTTACAGGGAAGATGCCGTACCCAGGGATGGTAATATGAAAAACAGCCAGTTTGCACAGCCTTTGTTCGAATTTTCAGGCGCATGTGCCGGCTGCGGCGAGACTCCCTACGTAAAACTGGTAACCCAGCTCTTCGGTGAGCGTATGATGATAGCCAATGCTACAGGTTGTTCATCTATATGGGGAGGATCGGCACCTTCGACCCCCTACAGGGCCAACTCCAAATCTGGTAAAGGACCGGCCTGGGCTAACTCACTGTTCGAAGACAACGCTGAATATGGCTTTGGTATGGTAACAGGAGTGCAGAAGATGCGCCTGCGTATTAAGCTGAAAATGCAGGCTGCACTGGATGAAGGCAAGATAACAGATAAAACAAAAGATGCTTTCCGTGAATGGATTGATGGTATGCTCGATGCAGACAAGTCAACAGAAGCAACAGGGAAAGTACTGGAATCCTTGAAAAATGAAAAACATGAGGTGGCAAAAGAAATCCTCGAACTTCAACAATACCTTATAAAAAAATCAATATGGAGCTTTGGAGGCGATGGATGGGCATATGATATCGGTTACGGTGGCCTCGATCATGTGCTGGCATCCGGAGAGGATATTAACATCCTGGTACTCGATACCGAAGTATATTCAAATACCGGTGGACAATCGTCCAAAGCCACACCGGCAGGTGCCGTGGCTAAGTTTGCGGCATCAGGTAAAAAGATAAGGAAAAAAGACCTGGGAATGATGGCCATGACCTACGGCTACGTCTACGTGGCACAGATAGCCATGGGAGCAAACATGGCACAATGCTTTAAGGCCATTAAAGAAGCTGAAGCCTACCCGGGACCATCTATCGTTATAGCCTATGCTCCATGTATTGCGCACGGACTGAAAGCAGGTATGGGTAATACAATAGCACAGGAAAAAAATGCTGTGGAAGCCGGGTACTGGCACCTCTACAGGCATGATCCAAGACTGGAGAATGAAGGAAAGAATCCTTTCCAGCTCGATTCCAAGGAACCTGATCTGGACAAGTTCCAGGACTTCCTTAAATCAGAGGTGAGATATACTTCCCTGACAAAATCATTCCCTGAGGAGGCAAAAAAACTCTTCAAGGCAGCCGAGGAAAACGCTAAATGGAGATATAACTCCTATAAGCGCCTCGCTGAAATGGAATACTGATGATCCCCCTTATAGGGGATGTTCAACTTTATTCAACCTTTTTCAAAATGGGTCGCATTCTGGCAATTGATTACGGTAAAAAAAGAACAGGCCTGGCAGTGACAGACCCCGGCAGGATCATTGCAAGTCCCCTGGAAACAATTGCCACAGCTAAGCTGGAAGAATTCCTGGTGGATTATATCAACACTAATGATGTTGATGCTATCGTCATCGGTTATCCTAAAAAAATGAACAATCAACCCTCCGAAATAGTTAAACAACTGGATCCTTTCATTAACAGGCTCAGGAAAATATTCAGGGATATCGACCTTCACCTGGTAGATGAAAGGTTTACATCAAAAATGGCACAGCAGGCAACGATTGAAGGAGGAATGAAAAAATCAGAAAGGCGAAAAAAAATAAATGTTGATAAAATAAGCGCCTCCCTCATCCTTCAATCTTACCTGGAACAAATTAAGAATTATTCTAAATAAAAATAATATTTTATACCTTTGTACCCTGAATTATGGCACGAAACCGCAAAACTGCTCTATAGCATACTAAGACCGGTACAGTATCCATAATTCATAATTCATCATTCATAATTAATACTTAAAAATGCTTTATCCAATATATGTATATGGTCATCCGGTACTGCGTAAAGTGGCTGAAGATATCGATAAAAATTACGAGGGTCTCGATCAGCTGATTGACGATATGTTTGAAACTATGCGGGTATCTGATGGTATAGGACTTGCAGCTCCTCAAATTGGAAAATCCATAAGGTTATTTGTTGTTGATGGAACACCGGTATCAGACGAGCAATCTGAACTGGCTGATTTTAAACAGGCATTTATTAACCCCTATATAACTAAGAGAACCGGTGAAGTGGTGTTGATGAACGAAGGTTGCCTGAGCATACCTCAGATACATGAAGAGGTAAACCGCGAATCAACAATACATATCGAATATTTTGACCGCGACTGGAAATTTCATAAAGAGGTCATTAAAGGGTTCAAGGCCAGGATAATTGAACATGAATATGACCATCTTGATGGCGTACTTTTCACCGACCTGGTCAGCCCCCTGAAGAAAAGACTGCTTAAATCTAAACTAAACGGCATCAGTAAGGGTAAATTTGATGTCGATTATAAAACTATTCTGCCCAAACAAAAAGTAAAATAATCCGGATTTTGTATCTTTATATGGTAATCGCTGAAAAGTGCTGTATAAAGAGACCCCTTTTACAGGATACTGCTTAGCCCTGGCAACAGGTATAATATGCAGTTCATATGTGCAATCAGTAATATGCTGTTATGCAGCCATCATCATATTGTCTATAATACTGGTGTTAAACATCTTACTGTACCCCGGGGTCAGGTCATCGGTAATCTATGGTCTTACACTGCATTGCTGCATCTTCTTCTTTGGATGTCTAATATCAGAATTAAAACCAAATAAACTTGACTTTATAACAGACGAGCCACAGCAGTTTGTGGTCAGGACAGATGATTATCCGTCGCCGGCTTCAAGGTCATTAATGCTGCATACCAGCATAGTTACGGTTGGAGGCAAAAATGATAATAAAAGAAATAAAATAGTCCTTTATACAAATAGCAGGTACATTCCTGAATCCTTAAAACCGGGAAGCGTCATAAGCTTTGTGTCCGCTCCGGTTGAAATAACTGATTTTGACAGCTCAGACAGCTTTGATTACAAAGCATATATGAATCGCCGGGGCTTCCGTTACTGCACTTTTTGTTATGACAGTATCTCGGTCATTGGTGAAAAACCGGGATTGAAACACCTGACTCTCAGGCTCAGAAGGTACATGTTCAAGAGGCTCGAAAACACTTTAACAGACGAGAAAAGCCTTGCCGTGGTGTCAGCTATGACCCTGGGATACAGGGAACTGCTGGATAATGAAATAAAGGAAGAATTCAGAAAAAGTGGAATAATACATATTATGGCTGTATCTGGACTGCATGTTGGGATTGTAAGTCTTATTGCTGTTTCACTTATCAAAATTACCCGTATAAGGTCAGGTGCTGCGAGGCTTCTGATATCCCTTATTATAATTTGGACCTATGCTCTCATTACAGGTTTAAGTCCCTCCGTGACAAGGGCATCCGTAATGTTTTCCTTTCTCAGCACCGGTTATCTCATAAACCGTCCCGTGAAACCATTGAACTCGGTTATGGCCTCCGCCTTTCTTATTCTGGTAATAAACCCGTACATGATTTATGAGCCTTCCTTCCTCCTCTCCTACTCAGCAGTTATTGTTATAGTAAGCAATTACAGGGACCTAATAACAAAGATTAATTTCCAGGGCAGAATCCTGCGTTCATTATGGAAAATGCTGGCCATTTCCCTGCTGGCACAGGCCGGAACCATCCCTTTCGTGGCTCTCTTCTTTGGTGAGGTACCACTGCTATCTATTCTGTCTAATCTTTTTGCCATACCACTGGCTACAATCATTCTATTTGCCGGCATCACTCTTATTATCACTGCTGGCATTCCCCTGATTCCCGGTATACTGAACACTGTCCTTGTTTATTGTGTAAATACATTATCTGACGCGGCAGCTGCAATAGCATCCTGGGATGTGGTTATCATTACTGCAAATGAACTTTCAGTGGTCAGAACAGTAATATTGTTTGTTCTATCATTGGTATTGATAAGATTTGTCCTTAACAGGGAAAAGAACAATCCGCATCTTGCACTGGCTTTAATCATATTATTTCTCATAATCCCCTGAAAATTATGTACTTTTTAAAGATTTAATAATTTTTGTCTATTATTAATGCTCTATTTTATAAATTTGCCATGTTTTTTCTATAATAATAGTGAGATGAGGATAGTAATAGCAGGAGCAGGAGAAATTGGATCACATCTGGCAAAAATGTTGAGCAATGAACAGCATGATATTGTGATTATTGACAAGGATGAGAGCAAGCTCAGACCAATAGATTCATCCCTTGACGTGATGACTTACGTGGGCTCGGCTACCTCGGTTAATTTGCTTAAAGACACAGTGGGTAAAAAGACCGACCTTTTCATTGCTGTAGCCCATCTTGAAGATACAAATATCACAGCTGCCATACTTGCAAAGCGGCTGGGTGCTGTTAAAACAATTGCGCGCATAGATAGCCGTGAGTATCTTGAACATACCACCAGGGAGTTCTTTAAGTCGCTGGGTATCGATTCCCTGATCTATCCCGAACTGATTGCAGCAAAAGAGGTTCTGGGTCTGCTTCATGAGACAGGCACAACCGAGTTTATGGAGTTTTCAGGCGGAATGTTATCCCTTTACGTACAAAAGCTTGAAGAAAATGCCCCTATTGTTAATAAGAAACTGAGGGATGTTACACTCGAACTTAAAAATACCAATTACAGGGCTGTCGCTATAAAAAGGGATGAAGAAACCATCATACCCAGGGGCGATGAAGTATTCAAAGGAGGTGATCTTGTTTATGTTGTATCAACAAAGGAAGGAATAAAAGAAATGATGAAATTTTCCGGCAAGGAAAATTTTATTGCTAAAAGGATAATGATCCTCGGGGGCAGCAGGATAGGTAAACGTGTGGCTCAATCATTACAGAAAGAATGCTTTGTCAAGCTTATTGATAATAATGCCGAAAAATGTGAAGCACTGGCAGATGAACTGGAGAATACACTCGTCATCCACGGTGACGGAAGGGATGCAAACCTCCTCCTCCAGGAAGGGATAGCACAGAAAGACGTATTTGTTGCCCTGACAGGCAATTCAGAAACAAATATCCTTGCCTGCCTGTTGGCTAATAAACTGGGAGTGAAGAAAACAATAGCAGAGGTTGAAAATGTTGAATATATTGACCTGGCCGAGAACAGCGGAATAGATACAATAATAAATAAGAAGATATCGGCGGCAAGCCGCATTTTCAGGCATACTACCAATCCTAATGTAACACAGGTTAAATGTATGACGGGTACCGATGCTGAAGTCCTTGAGTACAGGGTGCCTGAAGGATCAAAGATAGTAAAGGGAAAACTTCGCGATATCAATTTCCCAAAAGGAGCAATTGTCGGGGGTGGCACAAGGGATGGTAAACCCTTTATTGCCACAGGTGATACTTTGATAAAGGCCAATGACAAGGTTGTGGTCTTTACACTACCCCACGCCCTGGAGAAAGTGTCCAAGTTTTTCCTCTAGTGATTGTATATGTTTAATGCTAAAATTATAGGAAGGGTTCTTGGTATCCTGTTAATCCTGGAAGGTATCTGCATGTTTACCGTAATCCCGGTGTCGATATATTATGCAGAGGGAGACTTGGTTCCGGTTGTTATCTCAACCATCATTACACTTGCTGCCGGTGTATTACTGTCACAGGTTTTCAGGAAACACGACAGCACCATAGGTAAAAGGGAAGGATATCTTATTGTCACCGGTACATGGATTGTTTTTTCATTGTTCGGCACCCTTCCTTTCACTATTGGAGGCGCTATTCCTTCCTATACAGATGCCTTCTTTGAAACCATGTCAGGCTTTACTGCAACAGGGGCTACAATCCTTACCGACGTCGAATCTATGTCGCACGGACTCCTCTACTGGAGGAGCATGAGCCAGGGGCTGGGAGGTATGGGTATTATTGTTTTGTCCCTTGCCATACTCCCGGTACTTAAAATAGGAAGTGTGCAACTTTTTGCGGCTGAAGTGCCGGGACCCACAACTGACAAGCTACATCCAAAAATCAGGGAAACAGCCAGGCGCCTATGGTTGATATACCTGGGATTCACCCTTACGGAAACTGTAATGCTTAAACTGGGGGGCATGAGTGCCTTTGATGCTATATGCCATTCTTTTACCACCATGGCTACCGGGGGATACTCGACCAAAACTGCCGGAATTGCAGCCTTTGAGAATCCATATATACACTATGTTATTATTGCTTTCATGGTAATAGCAGGTACTAACTTTTCGCTGGCATACATGGGTTTACACGGCAAATTCAGGAAAATTTACACCAACGATGAATTTCGTTTCTATATTTCTCTCCTACTGGTGTTTATAATTGGGGTGGGCGCTGTCCTTCATTTCAGTCACGGACATGCACTTGAAGAATCCTTCAGGGATGCAGCCTTCCAGGTTATATCCATTGTAACAACCACCGGTTACGCAACAGCTGATTATTATGCATGGGGTCCCTTTCTCATCCTGGTGATCTTTGTACTTATGTTTACAGGCGGTTCAGCCGGCTCAACAGGGGGTGGCATTAAAATGGTCAGACTGCTACTGCTAATAAAAAACAGCAGGCAGGAACTGCGCAGGCTTATAAACCCCAACGCTGTGATACCGGTGCGACTCAATCATAAGGCAGTACCCCAGAATGTAATATACAATGTTCTGGCTTTCATTGTCTTCTACTTCTTTATCACCGGTATAAGCGCTATGATAATATCAGCCATGGGCTACGACCTGTCAACCTCATTCAGCGCAGTAGCTACCTCACTGGGTAACATAGGCCCTGGATTGGCTAAAGTTGGCCCCACAATGAATTATGCACAGTTCCCTGTATTTGGTAAATGGTTCCTTTCATTCCTTATGATGCTTGGCCGACTTGAATTATTTACCGTGCTTGTGCTATTTACCCGCTGGTTTTATAAGAATTGATCACTCGGGTACACCAATTCCTTCCCTTAATATAACAGGCTCTTCTCCCGTGCAATCAATCACTGTCGTTGGTTCGTTGTTGCCATATCCACCGTCAATCACGAGATCGGCAAAATCCCTGTATTTCTCATAAATAAGTTCCGGGTCAGTGGTATATTCTATTATTTCATCCGGATCATGAACAGAGGTGGTGATAAGCGGACATCCCAGCTCCCTGACCAGTTCAAGTACAATATTATTGGAAGGGATACGTATACCTACTGTCTTCTTCTTATTCTTAAACATCGTGGGGATCTTGTTATTGGCCTGGAGTATAAAGGTAAAAGGCCCGGGTGTATTCCTCTTTATCAGCTTAAATATATTATTATCCCTTACTATGGTATACTGAGCCAGCTGGCTCAGGTCGTGGAACATAAGCGACATATCGGGCCGCGATGGATCGAAACCCTTATGGGCAGCTATCTTTCCCATAGCTTTTTTAGCCTCCACGCTGCACCCAATAGCATACACCGAGTCAGTGGGATAAATAATTATCCCTCCCGCATCTAGTATATCCACTGCCATACGTACACGCCTGTGATTAGGATTCTCCTCATACAATTTAAAATACTGTGCTGCCATAAGATGCAAAGATAATAGATTCTGTCATCCTGACTGTGTTATCCGAAGCTTTAGCGAAGGATAAGCGAAGCGAAGGATCTCCTCATTCAAGAAAAAATCCTTGTGCAGCCCGGGTCATATTGCAGGAGGTAATCTCCTATCTACAATTATGTGCCCACAAGCCCCGGGATGAGTCAATAATGGATTGATAACTAGATTTTAAATTAACTATCCATATAACCACTACCCTGTACAATCTAGCAGAAAGCATACTAAAACCATTCGTCCCCTCTAATTCATAACTCATAAATCATAATTCATACTTCCAATGGGCTGTGCTCCCCCCTTTGAGGGGGGTCTGGGGGGTGTGTGTCACAACAAATCACGTACCTACGATTGTTACATATTGTCACCTTCCCATAAAATTTTACGACGTAGCGGTGCTACGTCGCTACATCGGCATTATTTGCAATCTTCCTTCACGATTAAACATATTAACCCCTTCAACGATCCTTATAACCACTTCCACAATCATTTAGCAATAAGCATATTAAAAGCACCCTGTTCCTTTAATTCATAATTCGCATCTCATAATTCATACTTCCTTTCGGCCTCAGATTATTTGAAGATTAACGAACGAAGGTTCGGAAACAGCGGAGGCCAGTGCTAAGAAATGTTTGTTTGAGCCCTGACAGAACGAAGTGATCGTCAGGGGGAGTTACATTTCGGGAGTTTCCGTACCGAGTGAGTCTTCAAATAATCTGCAGCCTTGACTTTTTTGGTTCTTTTTGTGTCAAGACAAAAAGAACAATAAAAAAAGGGTAAGCTACTTGCATCGCACCGCTACAACCGCCTACCCTTGCTACCTTCCGGTCCTGGGGGAGTTCAGCAGGAGCTGGCCGTACAAGACTTACCCCATGCAAAAATAATAAAATACGACCGGTCTGCAAAAATTAAATCATAGACCCAGGAGGCTGGCAATTATTATTTTTTCCTTTATATTTGCCTAATACTCACATTTAATCAGCATTTAAAACTAACTAATCATCAAATCATGGAAAACAGAGTGTCACCCTGGAAAGCAAATCTTAATGTAGGTATCATACTGGGTTTAATAGGAATAATATGGACCCTCGTTTTGTGGTTCCTGGATCAAACTACCAACAATACCCTGGGTTTAATATTTTGGGTTGTCATTATCATTGGTCTCTTCCTTGGAATAAAATCCTACAGGGATAAGTATCTCAATGGTTTTATCACCTACGGTCAATCTCTCGGTGCAGGCGTTATTATAATGCTGTATTACAGCGTAATAACTGCTATATTTACCTATATACTTTATAAATTTATAGACCCGAACCTTACTGATAAATTGCTAGCCCTTACCGAGGAACAGCTCGTTGAGAGAGGCATGGCTGAAGGTATGATAGAGCAGTCGATGGAGATACAGAAAAAAATCATGACACCCTTTGTCATGAGCATCAGCGGTATATTTAGCGGAGTGTTCATTGGAACTATCTTATCACTGATTATCAGCCTTTTCACCAAGAGAGAAGGCAATCCTCTTATTGATGAAGGTATAGAAGAAGAAGAAGAAGAATCCAAATAATGGATATATCAGTTGTAGTACCGGTATACAACGAAGAAGAATCGCTTCCTGAACTGACCGAATGGATTTCACATGTCTGTAACGAAGCCGGATTATCTTATGAAATCCTGTTTATGGATGATGGTAGCACAGACTCCTCATGGTCAGTGATTAACAAACTCAAGGAGGGTAACAAGAATATCCACGGCATCAGTTTCAGGCGTAATTACGGTAAGGCTGCAGCCCTCCATACCGCTTTCGGGGAAGCTGCCGGTGATGTTGTTATCACCATGGATGCCGACCTGCAGGACAGTCCTGACGAGATACCTGAACTGTACAGAATGATCAAAGAGGAAGGCTACGACCTGGTATCGGGATGGAAAAAGAAAAGGCAGGATCCATTCATAAAAAAGTTTACCAGCAGGATATACAATTTCACGGCAAGGAGAGCCTCGGGCATCAAGCTACACGATTTCAACTGCGGCTTGAAAGCTTACAGGAATGATGTAACAAAGAGCATTGAGGTTTTTGGTGAGATGCACCGCTACATCCCCATGCTGGCCAGGGAATCGGGATTCGGCCGCATAGGTGAGAAGGTTGTTAAGCACCGGCCAAGGAAGTACGGTATCACCAAATACGGGCTCGACAGGTTCATCAAGGGTTATCTCGATTTGCTCACGATAACCTTTATTACCAGGTTTGGCAAGAGACCCATGCATCTGTTTGGTACAGCAGGCTCATTGATGTTTCTCGCAGGCATCATTGTTGCTTTATACCTGGGCATAAGGAAACTGCATTATTTAAATATTGGCGTAAGGGCGCCCCTGGTTGCCGACAGCCCCTGGTTCTATATAGCCCTTACAGTAATGATCATAGGCACCTTCTTCTTCCTCACCGGCTTTCTCGCCGAACTTATCAACCGCACCTCCACCGGCCGCAATGAATACCTCATCAAGGATAAAGTATAGAATACAGATCCCCCTTTCAAGGGGGCTAGGGGGATGTAAGATACTCAACAAAGTTGAATAAAGTTGAATAAAGTTTAGAATGAGTTGAGAATGAGTTTATTAGAAAACGTTTAAGTGGTTTATCTCATACCCAATAAGTATAAACCCACCTAAACTTAGGACTGGCGACTGGCGACCGCCGACTGAGAACTGAGGACTGAACCGAGGCGAAGCCGAATCAACCTTATCAACCTTCTAACCCCTATTCATCCGCTACACTGATTAATCCGGCAGTAAGAAAATCTAATCCATTCGGCCACTTAATTCATAATTCGTATCTCATAATTGCCTCAGGCCTTCGGCCTTCAGCGAGCTCGCAGCACTCGCAAGCTTCCAGCTTACTCGCGTTGCTCGGTTCATAATTTCCTTCGGCTGCTCTACTTTTATCTTTTTACTTTTATCTTTTGTCTTTATTATTTCGCCTTTCGCATCTCATCTTTACTCGCATGCTTACGCATTCTCGCACCGTTCGGTTTGCATCTCGTATCTCATCTTTTAAAACTATTCTCTGCTCTGTGCCCTGTGCCCTGTGCCCTGTGCCCTGTGCTCTGTGCCCTTCTCCCCTTCTCCCATTCCCTTATCCCTTCACCCATTCCGGAACGCTCCCGGGCTTCGGCCTGGGACCATAAAAAATATCATCCATTTTCACTGCAAGCCTTCTGAACAGGTAATTATTTCGAATACCCCACCTGATGAAATTATGAAACATATTAGATTTATGCGAATAAGGACAAACGGCAATGCAACGTCCGCAATCTGTACCCACCCGGCACCAGTAATTAAAACAACTCTCCTGGTTTATCTGCCATCTGAGGCCTCCAGGATGGTTCTCCCGTTCGCCATATGGTATACTTGATGAGGGACAAACACGGGCGCATTTCTTGCATAAGGTACAGAAATCAATTACAGTATTATTAAAAGCAGTCTCATCGGCCTGTAAGGGGGCATCTGTTGTCACTACCGCTATTCTAACCCTTGTACCCAGCCTGGGAGTCATCAGCAGACCCATCCTGCCTATCTCCCCCAGTCCGGCATCCCTGGCCACCAGGGGGCAAATCACATCATAATTAGCATCTATATGGCTTGTAGCCTCATAACCAAGGTTTCTGAGTGTAAGAGCCAATTGTGTAGCTATCATGCCAGACTTGAGGTACTGATGGGCCGATTCCACAACTGTTGGAGCCTGAGGACCGGTACGTATAAGCTCATGATCCATCTCAACCGTGATAGTAATACCATATTTATGGTTGTTGATAACCTCCTTACCATATCTTTCCCTCCTACCCCCATACGTGTAAAAATGATAATCCCGCATTTCTGTAATGCCCACACTATGCGCACCCATCTTCTTCCCCCATTCCTTAAGGAATAATGACAATTCCCCGGCTGAATCCGAGGCGCATAATTCTGCATCTCTACCCTGTGCCCTGTGCTCTATGCTCTGTGCTTTTCCCCGGCAGGGAAAAAACGCTTTTACCGCCTCAAAACTGGCGTCGGCACTCGCAAAAGCATACCTGCTGTAATTTGTTGTCTCCGGGCTCAATAAGCCGGGCTTAGACCTGAAACTGTCATCGCTCTCCCGATGCTCAGGATGCATTCTGTAATATTCATCAAATCTCTTTTCACCTTGTTTAATCTCATTTCGTGAAAACATTGTATCCCGCTCATCAATATGCCTTACAGGAACCGGAAGCTTGTGTACCTTGCCCCTAAGGGGAAGAAATAGGATCAGTAATATCACTGAGACAAGTGAGAGGAAAGCATATAAAAATATCATGAGTGTTTGAACTTATATGGTTTGAACGTTTGAATGTTTGAGCGTTTGAATAATCTTACCGGTAATGTTCCAGGACTCCTTACCCAGGACCCAGAACCCGGGAAAACGAGCAACGAGCAATCCACCTCTCACCTCTCATACTTCTCCTGAAACCTCCTGTACAGCATCTTATGCTTATTATCCAGGTCGATGTTGCGGCCGTTGATGAAGGCCAGCACAACATCATTGCCCAGCATATCAAGCAGGTCGCCATTGGATACTACTATATTTGCATCCTTGCTTTTCTCCAGCGAGCCTGTGCGATCATCAATTCCCAGTATTTTAGCATTATTCAGGGTAACCATTGCCAGGGCGTCTTCCTTATCTACACCGTAAGGAACGGTCTGTCCTGCTACAAATGGGAGGTTATATCCATATGCCTGGTTTGAATATGTTATACCTGTCAGTATCCCCTCATCACTGAACATCTTCGCCAGCTTATATGGCAGCCTTACATCACTGTGCTTATTATCAGGCATACTGTGTATGTGTTCAAGGATAACAGGTATATTATTTTCCTTAATAAAGTCCTTAACCATCCAGGCCTGTTCATTGGCACCGACAAGCACCATACTCTTAACCCCGTGTTCTCTGGCGAAGTTAACCGAGGCTATGATCCCTTTAGCTTCCGAAGTGTGTATATAAAGAGTCTGGCTTCCGTCAAACAGGCCTTTAATTGCTTCCAGGTGGAAATTAGTCTTTTCGGGTTTCTCAATCTCAGCATATGCTGCAGCATCCCTGAAGAGATCAGTCAGTTCCCTAAGGTTATCTTCATAAGACGACCGCGATCTTCCTCCCATCATCCTTGCATACCTGGCCCATCTTCCCCGTGGTGCGGACATTCGCGGCCAGTTCAGGTGAACCCCTTCATCAGGCTTGTATATGGCATCCTCCCAGTTCCATGCATCAAGGTGCATTATAGACGATGTACCTGACAGTGTCCCGCCCGTAGGCGTCACCTGTGCCAGCAGGATGCCGTTTGACCTCACTACGGGTATGACATGTGAATCGGTATTATATGCCACCGCAGACCGCACTCCCGGATTTATCTGCCCGTATTCGCTGTTGTCAACCGTTACATCCACCCCGCCTATCTCAACGAGACCAAGTGTGGTATTGACAAATATAAGCCCCGGATAGATTTCTTTACCGCTTACGTCAATACTTTTATATTCATCCCTGCCGGCAAGTCCTTCAAGATTTCCCACGGCTGTTATCACACCATCTCTGAAAGCAATATCACCACTTTTTATTATTTCACCTGTACCAGTATGAATATTACCGCCTGAAAGAATTACCGGTTTATCCTGTTCCGGTGCAACAACAGGTAGCACCTGTGCATTAACAGTGCTGAAAACCATAAGCAGGCTGCAGATCGTATATATAATTCTTTTTTTCATTGGTCCGGATTTTAAAAGGTTCTACGTGAAATTTCAGAGGGACGCTGTTTGGATACTCCTTCTTTAAGTATCTTTTGGATAATCCTGTTTCGTTCCTTATCTATCTTTTTCTTCATTTCGGCATCTTTATCTTCATCAAAATATACTTTACCGTCAACCAGCGTCATCTTTGCTCGGGTATATATCGAAAGTGGATTATCTGTCCATAACACAAGGTCGGCATCCTTGCCCTCCTCTATGCTTCCCATTCTGTGGTCAAGGTGTAGTATTTTGGCAGGATTCAGGGTAACCAGCTTAAGTGCTTCAACCTGGTCCAGACCACCATATTTAACTGTCTTTCCTGCTTCCTGATGGAGTCTTCTCGACATTTCAGCATTATCTGAATGAAGACATGTAAGTACACCCTGCTGCACCAGGGTAGCGGCATTATAACTGATACCTTCGTATACCTCGTACTTATAATCCCACCAATCTGAGAATACAGATGCTGCAGCACCATGCTCTCTTATCTTGTCCGCTACCTTGTATCCTTCGTTGAAGTGAATGAAGGTATGTACTTTGATACCGAAATCTTCAGCAACCCTCATCAGCATCACTCCTTCACTCTGCACGTAGGTATGACATGTAATAAAACTTCTTTTCTCAAGCACATCCACCAGTGCCTCCAGTTCAAGATCGCGGCGAGGTGGAATAACCGATTTCTTGTCTTCAGGACTGAGAACATTATACCTTTCCCACTCCGCCCTGTAATCAAGTGCACGCTGGTATGCATCCCTTATTATATGTTCAACCCCCATCCTGGAGTTAGGGTATCTGCTCGTAGAACGCTTAACATTTTCACCCAGGGCATGCTTAAGGAAGCCTACCTGGTCTTTTATTTTCATTTCCTCTGCCGGTGAACCCCAGCGATGCTTTATCAATACCGACTGACCTCCGATTGGGTTGGCCGAGCCATGGAGCAGGTGTGCTGCTGTCACACCCCCTGAGAGCTGCCGGTAAATGCTGTTATCACCAGGATCAATGATATCCCCCACGCATACCTCTGCAGATATCACCTGTCCGCTTTCATTGGTCGATGACATGGCAATATGTGAATGCTCATCTATAATGCCAGGTGTCAGGTGCATACCTGTAGCATCAATAAGCCTGGCATCTAAGGCTTTAAGATCTTGACCCACACCTATTATCTTACCCTTATCAATAAGGACATCAGCCCCTTCTATCCTACCCTCCTCATCAAGTGTCCATACTGTGGCATTCCGGAAGAGTATTTTTTCCTGTTCGGGAATTTCTTCGAAACCATAAGCAACAAAAGGATATATGACCTTACCTATCGACTTATCATCATTCGCCTGCGCTGTAGCTCCGGCGGGAGGTCCTGTTTTGCCCGGAACTTTTAATCCTAGTGCTGCATATCCACCGTGCGCTCCCTTTTCCTTTTCCTTTTCCTTTTCCTCTTCTTCATCCTTCCCTGCTGCTTCAGTCGTCTTCCAGGTGCATTTCTGACCATCAGCAAGTATGCCATCACCCTTCAGTGTGCCATCATAGAAGGCACCTGAAAGGATTATTATACCCTCCTCAGTGGTAATATTTATATTAATAAGGTCATTTTCAAATGTTATGGCTGACTTTAGTTCTTTTTCCCCTGCTTCAATTTTTATTGTTGGCTTATCAGGCCTTCCTTCTATGCTCATATCAAATGCTTCATCACCTGCTGTAAGGATATAATCACCACATATATCATCCATATTGGGATCAATAAACCTGTACGGCTTACCCTGTATCCAGTTTTCATATATTATGCAATCCTTATCAAATATATCTCCCGATGTTACCAGAATGTTGGCTACCATACCCTCTCCAATTGAACCTACCAGGTTTTCTGCACCCATCATCTTAGCCGGTGTATATGTAATGGCTTTCAGTGCTTCTTTCTTATCCAGCCCCATTTCCACGGCCTTTCCTATTTTCTCCTGGAAATCCCCGGGTTTCGACAGTTCATCCGTTGTCAGGGCAAATTCAATGCCTGCACCACTAACCATCTTTGCATTGGCAGGAGCCATTTCCCAGTGCTTAAGTTCACTCAGTGGCACGGTGGCAGCTTCATAAGGATCTTTTACATCTGGCGCATCAGGGAAATTCAAGGGCAATATGAGTTTCACCCCTGCTTTTCTTATCTCATCCAGCAACTGGTACTCATTGCCGCTTCCCCTTATGATATAATCAATGCCGAACTCATCACCAATGGCATCAGCCCTGAGTATTTCATATTTATCTTCTGTTTCGAATATTTTCGGCACATTTTTGTTTTCTTTCAGTGCTTCCAGTGAAGCATCATAAAAATACCCCTCAGGCAGTTTCCGGTACCACTCGCCGTCGAGGTAAAACTGCCTCAGCAAAGCAATGGCACCATATTGTGCTGTGGGATACATGTCTTCGGAGGCACCCCTGTTGAAAGAGTAATTAGAGCTGGCATGATCCTTAAGTACAACATTATTTGCCTTATCATCGGCCAGGCTCACCAGGGCTGATGTACCCCGGGCAATGCCATTGTTTTTAAATGTCAATACCGTTCCGAATCCTGCCTTACGATATTCTCCTGCCTTATCATCATCAGGCTTGAATTCGCTAAGCACATTGTAGCTTTCATGTATCCCCTGATTCCAGTAATCGGCCACCCTGGGTTCTTCTTCCTGCGCTGGGCCACCCCGTTGCGTTTGCCTTGTGAACATAGCCATGGGGCTTGAAGATTCCCTGCTTTCCTGAGGTACACCATAAGAGGTGTAGATATCAATAAAGGAGGGATAAATTGTTTTTCCTTCCAGATTGATTACAGTTGTGCCTTTGGGAAATTTTAAATTCTTTCCAATGGCTTCTATCCTGCTCTTTACGATCAGAATGTCGGTTTCAACAGGTTCACTGTCATATGAAAGAATGACTTTGGCACCTATCAGAGCAAATTTACCGGGCCGTTCATCGCTTATACCTTCTACAGGATAATTATCCTGGGACACAGCAATGCCCGATAGAAGGCACAAACCCACTATTACATTTATGATTCTTCTCATTAGCTTTATAATTTTAATGTGAATTTATTCATATGTTGAAATGACTGCCAGGGCAGTCACGGTTGAATAAAGTTTAGAATGCCTGCCTTCCGGCAGGCAGGAGTTGAGAATGAGTTTTTTAATTGTCATCTAATGTTATTAAGCTCACTTTCACTGCGTCCTGCGAAGCATGGCGAGGTGTAATGAACCATACCAGCGAAATGGGAACTTACTCTCAACTTACTCTCAACTTTTTCAACCTTATGTTTTATCTGTATTTAAATAATTTTCCAGGTATTGGTATCTTTCCGTCAGCTTTCCATTTTCACAGATAGTGGCTCTTTCCAGCATAGGAGATTTTTTCATGGTAAGCAGATCATCCATTATATTATCCATAAGCTGCCTTCCAAAATCAGCTGAGGAATCACGTGGCAGCTCACCCGGAAGGTTATCCACGGCCATCACTGTAATATTGTCAGGATTCCTGAAAGGCCTCTCTTCTTTCCCTGTTTGAGGATTAAACCCATAAAACGGATCGGCTATGGTTGTAGCCCTGACAGTTGAAGGTATGGGGCCATTTATATCACAACTGATATCCGCTATCACCGACAGGCTGAAACCCGGTTTCTTCATATCCTCGAGTGCAAAGAACACCGGGGATTCAGGATCCCAGAAATGTGCGGCAATAAATATATCTGTCACTTTTGTATAGGGTTCAAAAGCGGATTCGTATTCAGAAGGGTTCTTTACAAAATGATCAAAGTTAAATGCTTTGCCGTCTTTTCTCTTTGCATAGTGTTGCGGGCCTATCTGGCACACTACCGGCACATCGAACTGCTTATTCAGGAAATCCTCAGGACTTACCTTAACTGCGTTGGTGTTACTTAATGTCTCCATTGCACCGCCTGCTACACGGCCTTCCCCTGTGACGAGAATTTTAAGTCCGGGTATAAGGTCTATCATTTTAAGTCCTGCCCACACTTCATCAAGATCCTTGCATTCATGACATGGTTTCAGTTTAAACCTGTCTGTACGTATACCACGCGCCCGCAGACCGTTATAAGCACCCACTATTCCTGCCCAGCGTCCGAAGGCAACCACCCTCTCACCATTGTCTTTTGTCAGGTATTCATAGTCTATGAGCCTTATTTTCTTTTCCACTATGGTCCTGAACATATCTCTGTTATGCTCTTGTTCTTTTGCCACATGGGCAAAAAAGAGATATGTTTTACCGGCTATGAACGTTGATTTATCCACCTCCTTGATCCCCATAAGTATGTCACTGTTGCCAAGGTCCTCACGCATATGTATTTTAAGATATTTATATTCATCATCTGTGTAGCACCTGTAGTCACTCGGCTGCACATAGAACTCCGCATCAGGGTATTTAATCTGCAAATCAATTATCTGCGCGGGTGTAAGCGGGACTCGCTTATCGGGAGGGTTTTTTGTTTCTCTCAGCATTCCTACCTTAACTCTCTTCTTCATAAACAAAAAATTTTTCAGCATTATTCTTTGTCGTGAATTTACGAATTTCGGCACAATTTATGCGGTATTATAGAGGGTATTATTTAACATATTTATTAACTTTGTAATCCCTTTTTTAGGGAGGGAGCGAAAATGACATATGTTCTTTAAAATATTATGCATGATGCAAGGGGCAGGGAGCATGGAGAAATAAGTAAACTCCCTGCTCCCTGCTCCCTGCTCCCTGCTCCTTGCCTCCTGCCACTTTCTGGGGCTGACATGGTTTCGACAGCAGGATGAGGTGGTATGTAAGCATGCAGAGTGTGGTAACGCAGCTCTTTAAACTGTGTTGCAACATTTACAAATGGCGAAGATAACTTTGCTCTCGCAGCATAACCGAATAACAGTACGTTATGCTTATCCCGGTACCAGGTACTGGGACGAGACGTCTCCCGGGCGGTTCTGCCCTGAGCCAACCCGGTACGGAGGCGCACGGAAATCGGGGATAGCCTGAGGATTTCTCCGGTCCGATGGTGAAATAACAGGAGATACGGATTAATATGGTTGTTCTGCACCTTATTAATCCCGACAAGCAAGCAGGGCTAAGCATGTAGAAAGCATATGGTCTCCCTGACTGGACGCGGGTTCGAACCCCGCCAGCTCCACGATTGAACACTCAGACTCCGTCCCCCAAGGGCGGGGTTTTCTTTTACAACCCCCATTGCAAGGGCAATTGCAGCCGATTATATCTTCGTGCCCTGTTATTTTAACACTACCAAAAAGGGTTGGAGATAGGGTCAAAAAAGTGGCGGTTTGTTACACCATCGTTTTTAAAATGCCGAAAAGGTGTAACAAAGTTCTAATCGTTCTTCGCAAACTCCCATTGGACAAAGGTTTTAGAAATGTCAAATTTTAAACTTTAAACCAATGGAATCGAAAATTAAAGTCACCTTCTGGTTGAACAAGACCAAGAAAAATTCTTCCAAACTTGTTCCCGTTTATCTACGGGTAAAATACAACTACGATTTCTTTACCAAATCCACAGGTCTTTTGATCAAAGAAGTCGATTGGGATAAAAAAGCCATGCGGGTAAAAGGCAATACCCACGATGCCAACATTGCCAATAACAAACTGGAGGGAATCAAAATCAAGGTACACCAGATCATCAGCCAGTTGACCGTTCTTGGCAAACCTTTCAACATCCATACCATTAAAGATACCCTTGATGGGCGAAGCATTGGTCAGGTTACCGTACTAAAAGCAATGGATGAGCACTTGAAACTGATGAAGCGACTCAAAGGGAAGGATTATGAGCAGCCAACCATCATCAAGTATACTAACACAAGGCTGCGTATTCAGCAGTTCATCAAGTACAAATTCAAGCGGAGTGATCTTTACCTGTATGAACTTAACGATCAATTCATGACTGATTGGGAGATTTTCCTGAAAGAGAAGTTTGATAACTCCAAAACAACCTGCTACAAGCATTATCAAAGATTCACACTGGTAATCCGAAAAGCAGTTCAGAAAGGTTATCTCGACAAGTACCCTTTTCCTGAAAAATTTATGTAAAGCTTTGCATAAATTTTTTTATGGAAAGTATATCGTTATGCAAACTAAACGAATTTCGCGATTGTCAGCAGCTTAATAGTCAATTCTTTCAGTAATTTACTTTACATAAACTCTTTACATAATAATTTTGACTTGGCGATATTGCCAGGTTTTAAAATTTTACCATTATGGAAAGAGAGATTAACCAATTGATCAAACATTGTATGCTGTTTTTCAGCGACAACTGTTACACTCAAA
>JAYEGY010000128.1:0-7391 GCA_034659275.1 Bacteroidota bacterium
AATAACAAAATAGCAAAAATACCGAATAATAAGGGGAATTATAAGGAATGATTCTAAATAATTTACCGAATTGAAAAATCGGTAAGGAAAAAGTACAAAATTTCTCGACTTTATGGACAAACTCTAATTAGTATAACATGATTTATAGCAATAACATTTATTTCCCAATTCAATATTGCTTGCTTATTTTTGAATAAACAAAACCATACAATTATGAAAAGCGGAATAAGAAAATTGACTGTTTCTGCAGGTTTATTACTGATATCAGCCACAATTATTGCACAGGTAACCGTTGCAGATTACCGTAGGGCAGACAGCCTGGCTGAAAAATTCAGGGGCAAAACCTGGTATGGAAGTGTAAGACCATCATGGGCCGGTGAAACAAATGTATTCACATATGAGAACCAAACACCCACGGGCACTGAATATATTATGGTAAATCCCGTTAAGAAAAGCAAAAAAGAAGCTTTCAATACAGAGAAGCTGGCAAAAGAGATGTCGGAATTATCAGATAGCACAATTGATCCGAATAACCTGCCCATAAACAGGGTCACCTTCAATGAAGACCTGAAGAGCTTCACTTTCATCTGGAATAATGTTGAATGGACATGCAAACTGCCTTCATACAAACTGGAAAGCGGAGAAAGGCAGAGAGACCGTAGAAGAGGACGCAGAGACTGGGCCTGGGGCAGCAGGGATGAACTGTCAAACGACCCGGTGCCCTCACCAGATGAAAAATGGGAAGCTTCCATTAAGAATTATAATGTATATGTTAAAAATAAAGAAACCGAAGAAGAATTCAGATTGAGTTATGATGGCGGAATAGGTTTTTATTATTCGTCTTATATGGAATGGTCACCCGATTCAAAAAAGATAATGGCCTACAGGGTAATGCCGGCGGAAAAGCACATGATACATTACGTGGAATCAGCACCCGATGACCAGTTGCAGCCAAAACACCATACCTATGAATACACAAAGCCCGGAGATGCTCTTCCACAAGATTACCCCCAGATATTTGATGTAAATTCAAAAAAGCACATAAAGGTTGACGAGTCATTAATTCCCAACCAGTATTCAGTGGGGAGATACAGGTGGAGCAGGGACAGCAAGTCTCTCACTTATGAATATAACAAAAGAGGACACCAGGTTTACCAGGTCATAAGTATTGACGCAACCAGCGGTGAACAAACAGTTATAATAAATGAAGAATCCGACACCTTTATAGATTACAGCGGGAAAAGATATAAATATAATGTTAACGATGGGGAGGAAATTATATGGGCATCTGAAAGGGACAGATGGAATCACCTTTACCTCTACGACGGACAGACAGGCAAAGTAAAGAACCAGATTACCAGAGGTGAATGGCTTGTCAGGGATGTGGAATATGTTGACACACTAAAAAGGCAAATCGTCTTCACAGCCAGTGGAAAAGAAGAAGGAGACCCCTATTTCACATACTATTACACCGTGAATTTTGATGGTTCGGGCTTACGCAAACTGACAGAGGGATATGGTACACATAACGCCTATTTTTCACCTGACAGGAAATATTTCGTTGATACCTGGTCGACAGTAGACACACCCCCCGTTTCTGTTCTTAGAAAAACAGCAACAGGTGCTGAAGTAATGGAGCTCGAAGAAGCTGACATATCAGCACTTGTCAAAGAGGGATGGAGGGCACCTGAGGTGTTCGTGGCAAAAGGAAGGGACGGAGAAACAGATATCTGGGGTATAATCATAAGACCTGTTGACTTTGCCCCTTCTAAAAAGTATCCTGTAATCGAGTACATATACGCAGGCCCGCACTCGAGCTTTGTCCCGAAATCATTCCGGCCCTACCTGGGTAATATGCACTCACTTGCTGAGCTCGGCTTCATACTGGTGCAGATAGATGGTATGGGCACCTCCAACAGATCGAAAGAATTCCACGATGTGTGCTGGAAAAATATCAAAGATGCCGGATTCCCCGACAGGATACTATGGATGAAAGCAGCAGCTGAGAAATACCCGGAAATGGATATTTCACGAGTGGGAATATATGGAACCTCAGCCGGTGGACAGAATTCAACCGGAGCACTGCTCTTCCACCCCGAATTTTATAAAGTGGGCGTTTCATCCTGTGGCTGCCACGATAACCGTATGGACAAAATATGGTGGAACGAACAGTGGATGGGATGGCCTGTAGGCCCGGAATATGCTGAATCGTCAAATGTGGTAAATGCCCACAGGCTGGAAGGTAAACTACTGCTCATAAATGGGGAGATGGATAATAATGTTGACCCGGCATCAACCGAACAGGTAGTTGACGCCCTGATAAAGGCTAATAAGGATTTTGACTATCTCTTTGTACCCGGAATGAGGCACTCAAGCGGCGGCGATTACGGAGAACACAAGCGCAGGGATTTCTTTGTGAAACATCTGCTGGGTGTTGACCTGCCAGAATGGATCGAATTTGAGGAAGGGGAAGACTGAGGACGGGTTTGAACGTTTGAATGTTTGAAAATTGCCAGCAATAGCAACTATCAACTTGAAACTTGAAATAAATAATTTTAAGATATGCTTAAACTAGATTACATAAGATCACAATTTCCGGGCCTGGAAACCGACTGGGTCCTTTTCGACAACGCAGGTGGATCACAGATTGCCAAACCTGTGGTTGACAGGATAAATGAACATTTCTACACATCCAATGTACAACTTGACGGTTCATACCCTCACTCTGTGCTTGCAAAAGAAAGACACGAAGCCGCTCACAGGAAACTCGCTGAATGGATAAATGCCAGCGATCCCAGGGAATTAATACTGGGATCATCAACCTCCCTGCTCGTAAGAATACTGGCGGATAATTTCAGGCGTATACTCAGGGACGGAGATGAGATAATAGTAACCAACTGCGATCATGAAGCAAATATCGGGGCGTGGAGAGAACTGGCTAATTATGGATTCAAGGTAAAAGAATGGAGATTGAATCAGGACACCCTGAAGCTTGAAAAAGAAGACCTTGAGAACCTGCTTACCGAAAAAACAAAACTTGTCGCTTTCACTGCCGCTTCAAATGTCCTGGGCATGCTGAACCCGGTAAAGGAATTCACACGGATCGCACATAAATATGGGGCTTTTGTATGTGTTGATGCGGTAGCATACACTCCTCATCGCCTTATCGATGTTAAAGAAACGGATGTTGACTTCATTGTGTTCAGCTTTTATAAAACTTATGGGCCCCATTATGCTATGATGTATGGCAAGCTGAAACTGCTGAACGAACTACCGGGTTTTAACCATTTTTTCATCAAGGAACCACCCTATAAGTTCCAGCCCGGCAATTATAATTTTGAATTTTGCCACGGTGTGGGAGCCCTACCGGATTATTTCGCTGATCTGGCTGAAAAGCACGGCTATGATGGTGATAATAACACCAGGGATAAGTTCAGGTATATATACTCCTCAATAGCAGAGCATGAAGAAGCACTCTCTTCAAAGGTAATAGACTATCTGAAAGCACGTAATAATATTAAGATCATTGGCCCTGAAGAATCCAACTCATCTATTCGTGTACCAACTATTTCATTTGTTCAGAAGAATCGCGACAGCCGTGAAATAACACTCAAAACAGATGAACATAAAGTGGCAATCCGCTGGGGACATTTCTATGCCTACCGGCTTATACAAGATCTTGGATTGCATAAGCAGAACGGAGTGGTGCGGATTTCCATGGTCCATTATAACAGCCTGGAGGAAGCGGATAAACTGCTCAGTGCTCTGGATTACGCTTTATAGTATTATTTTTACTTGCCCTTATCCAGATATACCTGCACTATGCCTTGTCCTACCACGGAATGGGCATGGTTCCCGGTGCTGTGGATACAATAATAATAGGTATCCAACCATTAATAATTGTATTAATTGCATCCCTGATGATGATGAATGAGCCCTTTATAAAAAAATATTATCTGTACCTATTTATTCATTAAAACAAAAGGTGTATATTAGTGTGAAATTGCTAATCCTTAAAGAATATGATATGAAAAAGTTTAAATTTGCTATTTTAAGTGTTGTAATTACACTTTCATTTTTTGGGTGCACCACGGAAAAGAAAAGTGCACAGGACAACCTCGCTCTTATTGCAACACCATCAGCGTCATCAGGTTTCAGGTCTCCTGAATACATGTCGGTGATAAACGACGGCATTATTCCTGAAGACATTGAAGACCTGCGTGATAATGCATATGTATTCTGGACCAGGCGAAGGTCAACAGATGTGTGGATCCAGTACGACTGGGATAAAACCATTTCAACAAATGAAGTACAGATCTACTGGATAAGCCAGGAAGAAAGGATCAGCCTGCCCGCTTCATACAAAATAACTTACCTTGAAGGGGAAGAATATGTTCCGGTAACAATAATCTCCGGAGCTGAACCTGTCGCAGACAGTCTAAATGTGATCAGTATTGAAGAAGTAGAAACCACAAGCCTGAGACTGGAGGTTGAAAACGAAGAACGCCAGGCTTCTGCTATTTTCGAGTGGAAGGTTATTTCATCAGACCCCACAAAAAAATATGCTCCGGTAGTTGATGCAGGCATAGACAGATGCATTATAACAGGTGGAAAAACCTATCTGAGAGGTAGTTATAAATCAATTGATCCCGTTGACAGGATAAGGTGGAAAAAAACATCAGGACGGGGCAGGGTGGATTTCAAAGACAGTAAATCTCTTGAGACAACTGCCACTTTCACTGAACCGGGTGAATACACATTGGCCCTCCAGGCCCGCTCAGACAGATTAAGTTCTTCATCTGAATTAATGGTTAAAGCCTTTAGTCCACCACCCGAGGAAAGACTTAATGTTGTTTATACAAGAAGATATAAAACAAATAACCCCCTCTGGAATGCGAGAGCAAAAGCAATAATAGTCAACTGGATACCATGGTGCATTGACCAGATTAACAGGACGGATATAGAAAGAGGAGCCGGAGGCATCGACAATTTCATTGAAGCGGCCAAAGCTTTGAGAGGTGAACCCCACGGCAATCACAAAGGATACGTTTTCTCCAATGCCTGGGTTCATCAAACTGTAGAATCAATGTGCATAGCCCTCATGATTGATCCCGAAGGTGACGATGAGATTATTGAGGCACAGGAAAAAATGAAAAGGACCCTGGAGGAATGGATACCGGTAATACTTGCAGCACAGGAACCTGATGGCTACCTGCATACAGCCTATACTTTAAGGGACACCAGCCGCTGGAAAGAACGCTGGGAACCCAGCAACAGGTCGGCTCACGAAGGTTATGTGGCAGGATATTTCATTGAGTCTGCCATTAATCATTATACTCTTACAAACGGAACTGATACCCGTTTATACGATGCTGCTAAAAAACTTGCTGATTGCTGGGTCGATAATATTGGTCCGGAACCGGATAAACAGGAATGGTTTGACGGACACCAGGAAATGGAACAGGCCCTGGTACGCTTCGGCAGGTTTGTAAACGATATGGAAGGGAACGGCCGAGGTGATGCCTATATTGACCTGGCAAAATACCTCCTCGACAACAGGGGCGGAGGATCGGAATATGACCAGAGCCATATACGTGTACAGGAACAGTATGAAGCTGTGGGCCACGCTGTAAGGGCGGTATATAGCTATTCCGGCATGGCGGATGTGGCAGCGGAAACGGGTGATATCGATTATCAGAGTGCCGTTATGTCGCTCTGGGACAATATTGTTAACAAAAAATACTATGTCACCGGAGGAGTTGGCAGTGGTGAAACATCCGAAGGATTTGGCCCTAATTATTCCCTGAGGCATAATGCTTACTGCGAGTCGTGCTCAAGTTGCGGATTGATATTCTTCCAGTATAAAATGAATCTTGCATACCATGATGCAAAATATGCTGACCTCTATGAAGAGACAATGTATAACGCATTAATGGGCTCACTTGACACCGAAGGGAAGAATTATTATTATACAAATCCGCTTACCCAGCGAAACTATCGATACCCCTGGCATGTATGCCCCTGCTGCGTAGGTAACATACCAAGAACACTCCTTATGATCCCCACATGGACATATGTTAAGGATGATGACGGAATTTACGTGAACCTCTTCATAGGAAGTACAATAAATGTTGAAGACATTGCAGGCACCAACGTTGAGATGGTGCAGGAAACAGATTATCCATGGGATGGCAATGTTACAATAACAGTAAACCCGGAAGTCAGCAAGGAATTCACTGTATTTGTGCGTATCCCCGACAGGCATACCAGTGAATTATACACTGCGGAACCGAAAGTCAGCGGAATTAACGATCTCCGCCTAAACGATGAAGAAATAGACTATCCCATAAAAAATGGATACGCTGTAATAACACGAAAATGGGAAAAGGGAGATAATATTAGTTTTGATATCCCCATGAAAGTTCAGGTTATAAGCTCTGATGAAAGGGTAGCTGCCAACAGGGGAATGCTTGCATTAAGATATGGTCCCCTGATCTACAGTGTCGAAAACGTAGACCAGCCGGATATCACCCAGTCCATTGGACAAGAACCTCTTACAACAGAATGGAGAGAAGACCTGTTCAACGGTGTAGTGGTGATAAATGGAGAATGGGAGGATGGGACCGACCTTCTTGCCATTCCTTATTTCACAAGAAATAACAGGGAACTCCCCGGAGCCACTGGTGATGAAACTGCAATATCACGTGTTTGGATTAATAAGAACGATGAATTATGAATTATGAATTATGAATTACTAAAATCATAATTCATCATTAATAATTAATACTTCATATTAGCCTGTCCGGTTTCCAGATTAAGGAATCAACAGCCTCTTGGGGAGGATTTATTAACTGGTTTTCAATATCAGCTATCGTCCTCTTTTTGAGGCTTTTCTTAATTTTTTGTCTGTACTTTTCTTTTTGATCGATCATTATCGCCGAATAATTTTTTTCCATAAGTAGTTTCTGTCCACTACACGGTGGATGAACTATCTTTTTATCCTTCAGGTCAATACTCATTACCAGCCCGTCAAGAACGCACAATTCCCGGAAGTCATCGTTAAGGCCAACGAGAACTTCATTGTCAGATTTATATAAGGGTTTAATATTCATTATTAATAGTTAGACCATATATCGTTGCTAAATAATCCCCACGGGCTCAAAAATAATAAAGACCATGGATAATTAGTGCTTCAAACAGCATAAAATAATTGTAATTTTTAAGAGTCTTTAGACGCGCTGATAGCGCGTCTCGACATTCGGTGTTATTTGTAATATTCATGCAAAATTTCCTTTTCCCTTTTTACTTTTTACTTTTATCTTTTTCCTTTTATCTTTTATCATAGATTTTCACGTCAATAATTGACCGTATTCATCCTCCCTTAGTAATGG
>JAYEGY010000129.1:0-7301 GCA_034659275.1 Bacteroidota bacterium
AGCGGGCTTCGCCCTGTTGAGTTATGCAGCTCAAAACCCAACCCTACTCAACCTACTCAACCTTCTCAACCTTCTCAACCTTCTCAACCTTCTCAACCTTCTCAACCTTCTCAACTTCCCTTAACTTTAACCGCTTCCCTTAGGGCATTGATCATATATGCAATACTATTTACCTCTTGTCGAAAATCTAGGAGATCATTTGATGAAAGATACCCAAGGTCTTGAGATAGTATCAGTTGATTTATTGTTTCCATCAGGCTACTATAGGATATTGAATAAAAATGCATCTGTTCCTTTGACGAAAACCGTGATGAACCTTCTGCTAGGTTTGAACAGACAGATACAATTGCTCTTCTTAGTTGAATACTAATACCGAACTTTTCATTTTTTGGAAATTTTTCTGTTTTCAGGTAGATTTTCTTAGCTAGTTTCCGGGCATTATTCCACACTTCAAGTTTTTCGAAATTAAATTTGTACATGATTGTAATTTTTAGTTAAACGAGACATTACTAATTTAAGATTTTTTGAGAATAATTGAGTAATAAAGTTTAGAGAAATAATATTTGATATTATTGCTTGGATGCAATCTGGTTGAGTAGTGTTTAGCGGGCTTCGCCTTGTTGAGTAGTGTAGCTCAAAACTCAACCCTACTCAACCCTATTCAACTCTACTCAACTCTACTCAACCCTACTCAACCCTACTCAACTCTACTCAACCCTACTCAACCCTACTCAACTTTTATTACCTTTAGCCTTTAAATAACCTATAGCCACTTCTGTGAAATCCTGGAAGCTAACAAATATCAGGCAAATGGAGCTGCAGGAGGTTCCTGATCCTGGACCACCGGGCTACGGTCAACTCCTTCTTAGAATTGAAACAGTCGGTGTCTGCGGTTCTGATATACATTATTATACCACAGGCAGGATAGGTGAGCAGGTGGTGAAATATCCCTTTACCCTTGGTCATGAATGTGCAGCAAGGGTAATTGATGCAGGGGGAAATACAGAAGGCAATGAGCCAGGTGATAGGGTGGCTGTAGATCCTGCAATGCCCTGTTACGAATGCGACCAATGTCTTGCAGGGAGAGAGCATACATGCAGAAACCTGAAATTCCTTGGTTGCCCTGGCCAGGCCGAAGGATGCCTGTCTGAAATGATAATTATGCCTGCAAAAAGTTGTTTTAAGATTCCTGATAATATGTCATTTGCAGAAGCAACCTTTGCAGAGCCATTTTCAATAGGATATTATGCAATACAATTATCCCGGCTAAGGCAGGGTAGTAATATAGCGGTTCTGGGTGTGGGTCCCATTGGTGATAGTGTATTGATAGCGGGCCGGGAAGCAAGTGCAGGGAGAATATATGTAAGCGATAAGATTGATGCCAGGCTTGGTATAGCCAAAAAACTCGGGGCTGAAGCAACAATCAATGTCAATAGATATGATGCGGTAAAAGAGATTAGTTCATTGGAACACGACCAGCTGGATATAGTTTATGAATGCTGCGGTAAGCAGGAAGCCTTTGACCAGGCTGTTGAGCTCCTTAAGCCGGGAGGGAAGCTTATGATTGTGGGAATTCCAGAATTTGAACGCTGGTCTTTTCGGGCTGATCAGGCACGCAGGAAGGAACTATCAATTATACATGTAAGAAGGCAGAACGCCTGTATGCAGCCGGCTCTTGACCTGATAAGAGAGGGACGGGTTGAAACGGATGTGCTTATTACACACAGCTTCCCTTTTTCGCAGACTAAAGAAGCCTTTGATCTTGTAGCTGCTTATAAAGATGGGGTGCTCAAGGCACTGGTTGATTTAAGAATTTCTTAAATCTTAAATCTACGAGGCTTTAAGGATCTTCAGATTAACTTTTTCCAGTTTACGGGCTGCATAATCTGCCGTTACAGTGAGCTTTTTCTGGTTCTTACCGGGCAATTCGAACATGGCATCCATCATGCTGGCTTCGCAGATTGATCTCAAACCCCGGGCTCCCAGCTTGAACTCAATAGACTTATCAACCATATAATCCAGTGCACTATCGTCAAACACAAGCTCAATATCATCCATCTTGAACAGTTTGATATATTGTTTGGTTATGGCATTTTTGGGCTCTGTGAGTATTTTGCGTAACACATCCCTGCTCAGGGGGTTCAGATATGTGAGCACGGGAAGCCGACCTACTATCTCGGGAATTAGTCCGTATGCTTTAAGATCCTGTGGTGCTATGTATTGCAGCAGGTTGTCCTTATCAATCTTTTCCCTGTCACGCGAGGCCCCATATCCTACTATCTGGGTATTCAGCCTGTTGGCTATCTTTTTTTCTATTCCATCAAAGGCACCCCCGCAGATGAAGAGGACATTTTTTGTATCAACGGGTATCATCTTTTGCTCGGGATGCTTGCGGCCGCCCTGTGGGGGCACATTCACAACCGATCCTTCAAGCAGCTTCAACAGGCCCTGCTGTACGCCTTCACCTGATACATCCCTTGTTATTGAAGGGTTGTCGCTCTTACGTGCTATCTTATCAATCTCATCAATAAATACAATGCCTTTTTCAGCGGCAACCACGTCGTAATCGGCATTCTGCAGCAGACGTGTCAGCAGGCTCTCTATATCTTCACCAACATACCCTGCCTCTGTAAGCACGGTGGCATCCACTATGGTGAATGGAACATGGAGCATTCTGGCTATGGTACGTGCCAGTAGTGTTTTCCCCGTACCTGTCTCACCCACAAGAATAATATTGGATTTTTCTATTTCCACATCGTCCTTGTCTTTTGGTTGTATCAACCTTTTATAATGGTTATACACTGCCACCGACAGGTATTTCTTTGCATCCTCCTGGCCAATGACATAGCTGTCAAGGAATTTTTTTATCTCTTCAGGTTTAAGAAGGTTAACATCTTCAAGCTTGAAATCGGATTTGCTACCCAATTCCTCGATCACTATGTTGTGAGCCTGTTCTATGCAGCGGTCACAAATATGTCCGTCAAGACCTGCAATAAGCAGGTTTACCTCATCTTTTTGCCGTCCGCAGAATGAACATTTATCCATGGTAAAATTTATTTTTTATTTCTTGCAAGTACTTCATCAATCATGCCGTATTTTTTTGCTTCGTCCGCTGTCATCCAGTAATCCCTGTCGGAATCTTTTTCCACTTTTTTGTAGGTATTTCCTGAATGAGCCGCAATAATTTCGTACAATTCCTTTTTTAACTTTATTATCTCACGGGCTGTGATTTCTATATCAGCGGCAGGTCCCTGTACTCCGCCCATTGGCTGGTGTATCATTACCCTGGAATGAACCAGTCCCGAGCGTTTCCCCTTGGTACCTGCCGTCAGAAGAACAGCACCCATGGAAGCGGCCATGCCTGTGCATATTGTGGCTATATCAGCACCGATATACTGCATGGTGTCATATATGCCCAGGCCTGCATGTACCGATCCCCCGGGGGTGTTAAAGTATATCTGTATATCCTTTTCACTGTCGGTTGAATCGAGATATAAAAGCTGGGCCTGTATAATATTTGCAACATAATCATCTATAGGTAATCCCAGGAATATTATCCTGTCCATCATGAGACGTGAAAATACATCCATTTGAGCGACGTTTAGCTGGCGCTCTTCAATGATGGTAGGAGATATATAGCTGTTCAAGATAGATGTATATTGATCATACCTCAGGCTGTTGATCCCCACATGGCCTGTGGCAAATTTTTTAAAATCATCTTTTTCTGCCATTTTCTTTAAATTTAAATTGTTTAGCCAAAGATAAAAAATAATAAGTAAAGCTATAGATTAAGAGATACTTACTTATTAAAAAGCTTATTAAATTCTTCGGTGCTTACTTTTTTTGTATCAATCTTTATTTCTTCTTTAATCCTGTTAATTACTTTGTCATCAATCACTTTATCAGCTATCCTGCGAGCGTCCTCTTCTTTATTAAGAATTTGCCTGGCATAGGGTTCAAGCTGGCTGTCTTCTGCATTGAATATACCATATTGCTGGAATTGCATACGGGTAAATTCCTTTGCTTCATTTACCATATCCTCTTCTTCAACCTTTATTTCATTCTCTTTGGCAATCTTGTTTCTTATGAGCTGCCACCTCAGGTCTCTCAGAAAATCGTCAAAATCTTTCTCTACCTGCTCTTTGGTAATATCCTTATTGGTTTTGATTAGCCATTTTTTAAGGAATTCTTCGGGAAGATCAAAATTGGTTTTATCGATAAGCATATTGCGTGCGTCGAGGTTAAGCTTATATTCACTTTCCTTATCCAGGTTTTCCTTTATTTCCTCATCGAGTTTTTTCATGAACTCATCTTCGGACTTCACGGTGCCTTCACCGTATACTTTATCAAAAAGGTCCTGGTTCACCTCAGCCATCCTGTACCTGTTAACAGCATTTATTATAAAGCGGTATTTGCCATCGACACCACCCACGTTATTATGGTCAGTTTGCAGCAGTCCTGCAATCTCATGATCATTCGGGAATGATTTACGTATATCAAAATCTATTTTATCGCCCGGTTTGCTCCCTATAAAGTCTTTTTTGACGGCATCGTCTTTAATTACCTTAACCGAGAGGGATGAGTCTTTTTTCATGGTGTCCTCAAGCGGCTCACCTTCATCTGACAGTTTAACAATATCTCCCCTTAGCATGTCATCTTCACCCACTTCATTTACTTGGTCGTAAGTACCAAACTTCCTGCGGTAATTATCGAGGAAATCGTTACGCAGTTTTTTATCTATCTTAATTTCATAATAAGGAACTTTGTTTTTTCCTGTTAGATTGACTTCAAATTCAGGTGCAAGGCCTATATCAAAAGAAAATTCAAAATCATCCTGGGTTTCCAGGTTGATGTTTTCAACATCATCTGTTCTGGGAAGAGGGTCACCCAGTATTTCCAATTTCTCGTCGCTTATATATTTACTGAGGCTTTCAGATACTATCTTATTAATCTCTTCAAGCTTAGCATTATTGCCGTACATTTTCTTTATCAATCCGAAAGGCACTTTACCCGGCCTGAAGCCTTTTATATTGGCTTTTTTCTTATAATCTTTCAAAACCTCATTGACTTTATCTTCATAGTCCTCTTTTTCAACCTGCTCTTTAAGTACAGCATTCAGATCATCAATATTCTCTCTTGTAATATTCATTTCATTATAATTATTATAAACAGATAAAAAACCGCCTAACAACCGGTGCTACCATTTGTTTAAGCGGTTATTTGACACTGGTGCGGATGAAGGGACTCGAACCCCCACGCCCGAAGGCACCAGATCCTAAGTCTGGCGCGGCTACCAATTACGCCACATCCGCGTGAAATTCAGCGCAAAAGTAGCAATAATTAAATAATCTGGCAAGAGGAGAAGAGCTCGTGGATTTGGAATCCACGGGTATTGAATTTTCTGCCGGGGCTGCCTCATCATCATAAGTCAGATTATATGGAAGAAAGGCTACCTTCGCAGCTCAAATTTTTTACCCAGGTAAAGATTTCTGACCTGCTCATCATCAGCAAGTTGGTCGGATGTGCCCGATTTCAATATTTTTCCTTCAAACAGCAGGTATGCCCTGTCTGTGATTGAGAGGGTTTCATGTACGTTATGGTCGGTTATCAGTATCCCTATATTCCTGTCTTTCAGGTGAGCAACTATATCCTGGATATCCTCCACAGCTATAGGGTCTACACCTGCAAATGGTTCATCGAGAAGTATGAATTTAGGTTTGAGAGCAAGGGCCCGGGCTATTTCCGTTCTCCTTCTTTCTCCACCGGACAACTGTATGCCCAGACTTTTACGTATCTTCTGAAGGCCAAATTCAGTGAGTAGCTGTTCCCTTCTTTCCGCCTGCTCCTCCTTTGGGAAGCCTGACATCTCCAGTACGGCATTAAGGTTATCTTCCACACTCAGTTTTCGGAAGACAGATGCCTCCTGTGCCAGGTATCCAATTCCCATTTTTGCCCTTTTATACACAGGCAGATCAGTGATGTTCTTATCATCAAGAAAAATCCTGCCTTCGTCGGCCTTTATGAGGCCTACTATCATATAAAATGATGTGGTTTTCCCCGCACCATTGGGACCTAGGAGTCCCACTATCTCGCCCTGCTTGACATCAATGGAGACCTTATTGACGACCGCCCTGTTACGATATCTTTTTACCAGATTTTCAGTGTGTAGTTTCATAATAGGAGAAATTTAAGGTTTGCTTTCCGGATTATCCTCATCTTCAGCCCAGTCGGCTTCCAGCCTTTCCCTGTCTTTTGCTATCACCCTCCTGGATATATATATACCTATTTCGTAGAGGAAAATTAGCGGGAAACAAACCAGCACCTGGCTGAAAATGTCTGGAGGTGTGATGATGGCTGAAAGGGCAAGTATAATAATGAGTGAGTGCTTCCTGTATTTTTTGAGGAAATGAGGGTCAACCAGTCCTATTTTTGTAAGGAAATATGAAAGAATTGGCAGCTCAAAAATAATGCCGCTTGCCAGTGCTACAGAGGCAACAGTCCCGATGTATGATCTCAGGTTGATCTGGTTAGTAACCTCGGCGCTGACACTGTATGAGCCAAGAAAATGAACGGAGAGAGGAACTATAACATAGTATCCAAACAAGATTCCACTGATAAAGAGCAGTGAAGAAAAGAACACAGCCCCCCTGGTGTGTTTCTTTTCACTTGAATAAAGGGCAGGTTTGAAAAAATTCCAGAATTCCCAGAAAATATATGGGAAAGCCAGGATTATACCTGAAATGAGCGAAACAGCTATATGAGTGGTGAACTGACCTGCCATCCTGATATTAATTATCTCAAAGGGGTGGGTGTTGATACAAAGAGCATTGATATTAACCAGCTGGCCAAGTTTGCAGAGCAATCTGTTAGTCAGGAAATCAGGGTTCTTCGGGGCAATGATAATTGTATCAAATATTATGTCATGATAAATAAAGGCAATAATACCAACAATAACGATTGCAACAACCGACCGCACAATATGCCACCTCAGTTCTTCCAGATGTTCAAGAAAAGACATCTCATTATCGCCTTTCACTCTTTTCTTTTTCTTCTTCATGTGTAAGTCAAACCTTGGAACCCGAAATTTTCAAGCTGTAAAGATGATAAAACAAATTAATCAAAACAAGTGCAATATGTTTATAATTATCAGGGAGAAACGGCTGTTTATTAAATCGTTCTTCTGTTAATGTTACATCTTTTTTCAAAAAAATTGATGAAAAAAGAAATGAAAATTGTAACTTATATGGTTAGCATATAAGAAATGATGATAAGTATCATATTAATTTTATAATGCTTGTTTT
>JAYEGY010000130.1:0-31544 GCA_034659275.1 Bacteroidota bacterium
AGGTCAAAAAAAATTATAATTTTATAAGAAAGGATGTTAAATCTGTAATAAGAGCAGAAGGAAGATTACAACAGGATGGAAAGTACAGAAATTATTTATGATTATCTGAAGAAATATTTTGGTTTTAATACCTTCAAAGGCAATCAGGAAGAGATAATAAGCAATGTCCTTGCAGGAAGGGATAATTTTGTTCTTATGCCTACAGGGGGTGGTAAATCCTTATGCTATCAGTTACCTGCCGTAATAAAGGAGGGCACAGCCATAGTTATATCTCCATTGATAGCCCTTATGAAGAACCAGGTTGATGCTATGAGGAACTTTTCGACAAGTGATAACCTTGCGCATTTTTTAAATTCCTCACTTACCAAGTCAGCAATAAACAAAGTAAAAGAGGATGTACTGAAAGGTCAGACAAAGCTTTTATATGTCGCTCCGGAATCACTTACCAAGGAAGATAATATTGTTTTCCTCAAGAATGCAAAAATATCATTTTATGCTATAGATGAGGCTCATTGTATTTCAGAGTGGGGTCACGATTTCAGGCCTGAATACCGTAAAATAAGACCCATAGTGGATACCATAGGACGTGCCCCGATCATTGCCCTTACAGCTACGGCAACACCTAAAGTGCAGCATGATATACAAAAGAACCTTGGCATACTCGATGCCAACGTCTTTAAATCCTCATTCAACAGGCCTAACCTGTATTACGAGGTAAGGCCAAAGGTGAATACGACCAAGGAGATCCTCAAATTCATTAATGGCAACCAGGGGAAATCAGGTATAATTTATTGCCTCAGCAGGAAAAAGGTCGAAGAAATTGCTCAAACACTGCAAGTAAATGGCATTAAAGCATTGCCGTATCATGCCGGAATGGATTCGGCCACCAGAACAGTCAACCAGGACAAATTCCTGATGGAGGAGATTGATGTTATTGTCGCAACCATTGCTTTCGGAATGGGCATTGATAAACCCGATGTACGTTTTGTTATTCATTATGATATCCCCAAAAGCCTTGAAGGCTATTACCAGGAGACAGGGCGTGCCGGCAGGGATGGTAGTGAAGGCAGGTGCATAGCCTATTATTCTTACGACGATCTGCAGAAGCTGGAAAAATTTATGCAGGGTAAACCAATTAATGAACAGGAAATAGGGAAACAGCTCTTGCTGGAAACAGCATCCTATGCCGAATCATCACTTTGCAGGAGGAAACTGCTTCTTCACTATTTTGGAGAGGAATATGAACCTGACAACTGTGAATCATGCGATAACTGCTTGCATCCCAAGAAAGAATTTGAAGGTAAACACTATGTTGTTAAAGTACTGAAAGCCATTAGAGATGTAAAAGAAAAATTTAAGGCAGATCATGTTGCAAAGGTGCTCGCGGGGGTAAGTAACTCGGCCATTAAGTCATATAAACACCATAACCTTGATATATTTGGTAATGGAGATGAAAAAGACGAGAAGTTCTGGAATATGGTCATACGGCGTGCAATGATAGCCAAGCTTATATATAAGGAGATAGAGAATTATGGCATATTGAAACTTACCAACAGCGGACGGGAATTTATTGAACACCCTGAATCATTTATGCTTACCGAAGATCATGATTACGATGAGGTTACTGAGGAGGAGATTGGTTACAGAAGTGGTCCCAGGGCAGTGGATGATGAATTATTCAGTATATTGAAAGACCTCAGAAAGAAAATTTCGAAACAGAAAAATGTACCTCCCTTCGTGATATTCCAGGATCCTTCACTTGAGGATATGGCCATCCAATACCCTGTTACTATTGAGGAACTGCAGAATATAACAGGTGTGGGTGTGGGTAAAGCACAAAGGTACGGTAAGGAATTTGCCGAAGTTATAGGTCGTTATGTTGACGAAAAAGAAATAGTAAGACCCCAGGATCTTATCGTAAAATCGGTGGTTAATAAATCCGGGCTCAAGGTGTATATAATTAAGAGCATTGATAATAAGCGTTCTCTTAATGACATAGCCGATGCCAAAGGGATAGAGATGGATGACCTTATAAGTGAAATAGAATCTATCGTTCATTCAGGAACAAGATTAAAGCTCTCATACTATATTGACCAGGTAATGGATGACGACCGCCAGGCTGATATCACCGCATATTTCAAGGAAGAGGCGGAATCGGATTCGCTTGAAGCAGCTCTTGAAGAACTGGGGGATGAATATGAGGAGGACGAAATAAGGCTCATGCGTATCAAGTTCCTTTCTGAATTCGGGAACTAACAATCTTTCTGAATAATTACATCATCTTACTTTTTGATTAATCCGGGTAAATTTAATTATTCCATATTTTTTGTGTCTTTATTTTATCTTTTCTGCGGCATTAAGTAATTTCACCCGTCTTTATAATAAATACATGGCTAAAATATGATCCTTGAAACAGAGCAGCTCAGTAAGAGTTATGGACCAATTAAGGCAGTTGACGAATTGAGCCTGTCGGTTGAGAAAGGAACGGCGTTTGCCCTTTTGGGGCCTAACGGAAGTGGAAAGACCACAACACTTGGGATTGTAATGTCGGTGCTAAACCCTGATAAAGGTTTCTTTAAGTGGTTCGGTCAGGAACCTCAACCCGCTACTTACAGGCGAATAGGGTCACTCATAGAAATACCAAATTTCTTTAATTATCTTTCACTTAAACGTAATCTTGAAGTCATAGCACATATCCGGGGGACAGAAAAATCTGATATAGGGAGGGTGCTCGATGAAACAGGTCTTATTAAGCGGTCATCTTCAAGATTCGATACCCTTTCACTTGGGATGAAACAGCGGCTTGCTTTGGCAGCCGCATTGCTGGGGAATCCTGAAGTGCTGGTGCTGGATGAACCCGCTAACGGACTCGATCCCGAAGGTATTGCGGAAGTAAGAAACCTTATTATTGAGCAAAAGAATCAGGGTAAGACCATCATTATGGCCAGCCATATACTGGATGAAGTGGAAAAAGTGTGCAACCATGTGGTAATATTGAAAAAGGGTAAAAAGCTTGCATCCGGCAAGGTTAACGAATTGCTTGTCACTGACGATATAATAGTAATAGATTCCAATGATAATGAATCTCTTAAGAAGGGCCTTGAAGAAAAAGGCCTTGTGAAAAAAATTGAACTGAAAGTTAATGTTCTGGAAATAATACCTGCCAGCGGTGTGAGCCCGGGTCATATAAACCGTTTTGCGGCTGACAAAGGGATAATTATTAACCAGTTATATATTAAAAAAAGCACTCTCGAGGAACAGTTCCTTGAGCTCGTAAAATAAAAATACTTCACATGAAAAGACTGATAGGACTGGAATGGACGAAAATATCCTCTTATGCGTTCTTCAGGGTAATACTGATACTCACTCTGGGCCTTTTCTTGTTAACTATATTTGTTTTTTCCCGTATTGATATCTCACTGCCGGGATTTACATGGAGGAACCTGTTCAGGTTCCCGGATGTATGGCCTTCATTTGCCTGGGTGGCCAGCTGGTTTAACCTCCTGCTGGCGATACTGGTAATAACCATTGCAGGTAATGAATTTACGGGAAAAACACTGAGGCAGCAGGTGATGACCGGTTTGAGCAGGGAAGAATGGCTGGCGGGAAAGGGAATACTGATACTCGGGTTGGCACTGTTCGGTGTACTTATGGTTGCCATGGCAGGATTTATCTTTGGTTTCATCTTTACCCGTGATCTGAGCCCTGGAATTATTTTTGAGAATATGGGTATCTTACTTGTTTACTTTATGCAAGCCATAGCTTATATGGTACTGGGCCTCCTGTTCATCTCGGTGCTGAGATCAAATGCACTTGCCATTATACTGTACCTGCTGTACTTTATGATGATGGAACCTATAATACGCGGTTTATGCCCGGTGGAAATAAGGCCCTGGTTCCCTGTTAAGATAATCAGCCATCTCACACCATTGCCTGAATTTTTTAAGATAACTTCGGGTGAGGCATTGGATAACAATTATATGACCCTCGAAAATATAGGTCTCTTGCCTAATCAACTTGAAGGCTCAGTAACAATAATAATGGCACTGGTATATATTTCTGTTTTTGGTTTTCTCACTTACCTTGTCGTGAAGAAAAGAGACCTGTAACTACACCTGCCATTCCTGTGGTAACAACATAGAGGGGATAAATCAACTGGGCAGGTATAAACAATTGCAGGAGTCCCGGCTTATTCCTTTTTCTTGCCATAACCGCAAGTATAAGCAAATCAGGGATGGACTTCATGATAAAAAGGCTTATAAAGATAATCCACATGCCGGGAATGAAAAATGATGCTATAAATGCTGCACTGATAAGCAGGTTAGTCAGAAAAACAAGAAGGGCAAGTAATATTAAAGAAGGCTGTGTATAAAAAGGACTCTTGGACGTCCATCTTATTCTTTGCTTAATAAACGTTTTCATTGAACCGGGACCTTGAGTCATAACCATGCTGGACGGTGAGTCAATCCAACTAATTATTTTACCATCTTTCCTGTAACTTTCCATAAGGAAAATATCATCTCCTGAAGTTACAGTCTCATTTACCATTTCAATATATTTCTCGGAACCCGGATTTCTGAAGCACAGGTTGGCGCCATTGCATATTACAGGCTTTCCTGCTTTGGCAAAGACCTCGGTTACGGCTTGAAGGCCAAGAAATTCCAACTGGATGAACCTGTTAATGAAGCTTCCGGTATTAATAATGTCTACGGCCCCGATTATCATGTCAGCATGGTATGAGATTATGAAGTTATATATTTCCTGTAGCCATTCTTTCTCAACACGGCAGTCTCCATCGGTGCTTACAATAAATTCGCTCTTTGCATAATTAATACCGTGGGCTATGGCTTTCTTTTTACCATGCCCCGGGGACAAAAGTATTTTATATACGTTCAATAGCTTACCGGATGCTTGTATTATTTCAAGCGTTGAATCAGAGGAAGCATCATCAACAAAAATCACTTCAAAATGATCTTGATCAAGGCTTTGAGCAGCAAGATCATGTATAAGGTTTTGAATATTGCTCTCTTCATTTTTCAGGGGGATTACCACAGACAGTACTTTTTTTTGAGACTTAAGTTTCTTATCTCCTTCTCTTGCTTTTTTCCCTTCCTGCTGCAAACTGATCCAGAAGATCAGGAAAATAATCATATAGGGCAGGAGTACAATAAGCAGCCAGTTCATGTATAAGTCATTTAAGCCATTCATACATCCTGTAATGTGCACTGGTCATCCCCATTGCCTCATATGTTTTCTGTGCAGTTATATTATCAGCCTCCACATACAAACGCAGACCGGATACATCGTTTTGCAGCGCTGTATCCTTCACATGCCTGTACATCTCCTTGAAGATTCCTTTCCGCCTGTGACCACGCTGGATATATACAGATTGTATCCACCAGACAAAACTGTTTCTCCAGTCACTCCACTCATAGGTAATTAGCAGTGAACCTATCACTACGTCATCATATTCCGCTACATAATACTTACCTTTATCCGGATCGGCAAATACAGCATGCACACCCTGGTTAATGGTATCATGATCAAGTTCCAGGTTTTCAGTTTCCCTGGCCATCTTTTTCTGAAATCCGATGATTATTTCAGCATCGATTATTCTTGCTTCCCTGATAAACAGATTTTTCATTTTTTCATTTTTTTTAATTTTCCCTGTATTCATCCCAGTTATAGATACCTATATCTTCGGGTTTAATCCTGCAGAAGGCAAGTATAAAGGCACTTGCAAGCCTTGCATTGGTAAGTAGTGGTATATTGAAGTCCACAGCATTCCTTCTTATGCTGTAATCATTATTCAGTTCATCCTTTGACAGGTTCTTGGGTATATTCACAACAAGGTCAACCTCTCTTGATTGTATGAGTTCAATGGTATTGGGTGATTTATCTTCATCGGGCCAGTAAGCCACTTCGGCTTCAACTCCGGCATTTTCCAGGAATTGTTGTGTTCCCCTGGTGGCATACAGCCTGTATCCTTTTTCCTTTAGCGCCCTGGCACTGTTGAGCATTTCGACTTTGGAGCGGGCGGGTCCGGTAGACAGCAGTATTGCTCTTTGAGGAATGGTATATCCTACCGAGAGCATTGATTTGAGGATGGCCTCGTAAAATCCGTCACCTATACATCCCACCTCACCCGTGGATGACATATCCACCCCCAGTACGGGATCAGCTTTTGCCAGCCTGGAGAAGGAGAATTGAGGTGCTTTAACCCCTACATAATCAAGGTCAAACACTGATTTGTGCGGTTTGCTTACGGGGATGCCCAACATTACCTTTGTGGCCAGCTCGATGAGGTTTGTCTTTAAAACCTTGGATACAAAAGGCATGCTTCGGCTGGCCCTGAGATTACATTCAATGACTTTTATATCATTATCACGTGCCAGGAACTGGATATTGAACGGACCGCTGATGTTAAGTTCACCAGCTATAAGCCTGGTGATACGTTTTATGCGCCTTACTGTTTCAAAATATATTTTCTGCGGTGGAAATACTATGGTCGCGTCTCCTGAATGCACCCCGGCAAATTCAACGTGCTCACTTATGGCATATGCAATAATCTCCCCATCACGTGCCACCGCATCTATCTCAATCTCTTTAGCATTCTCGATAAATTCAGATACCACTACGGGATATTGTTTTGATACACTCACTGCCAGGTCAAGGAAATGCGACAGCTCATCACTGTTTGACACTACGTTCATTGCTGCTCCGGAAAGAACGTATGAAGGCCTTACCAGTAAGGGAAATCCGAGCCTTTCAGCAAATTTATTAATATCCTTAACACTGGTAAGTTCTTTCCACTCAGGTTGGTCAACTTTAAGATCGTCAAGCATACTTGAGAACTTGTGCCTGTTTTCTGCACGGTCGATAGATTCCGGGGAGGTGCCCAGGATGTCTACATCCTGTTTATGCAGGCGCATGGCAAGATTATTGGGTATCTGTCCTCCCACTGAAACAATAATCCCCTTTGGTGTTTCCAGGTCTATAATATCCATTACTCTTTCAAAGGACAGTTCATCAAAATATAGCCTGTCACAGGTATCATAATCGGTACTCACCGTTTCAGGGTTGTAATTTATCATTACCGAGCGGAAGCCTTCCTGTTTTATTGTATCAATGGCATTAACCGAGCACCAGTCGAACTCGACGCTTGAGCCTATCCTGTAAGCACCCGAGCCCAGGACTATAACCGAGCGTTTATCATTTTCATACCATATGTCGTGTTCTGCCCCGCTGTATGTCAGGTATAGATAGTTGGTAACTGCCGGGTATTCAGCTGCGAGGGTGTCTATTTGTTTGACCCATGGTATAATGCCTTTTGATTTACGATATGACCTCACCTTATCCATTTCCTCCTCGATCACTGTGGGATCAGGGTCGCGAAGATACCTTGCAATCTGGAAGTCGGAAAAACCAAAGATTTTTGATTGTTTTAATATTTCGTCCGGAACATCCTGAATATCATTAAATTTCATCAGGTCGTTACGTGTATCTATAATATTTTTAAGTTTATACAGGAACCATTTATCTATCCTGGTCAGGTCATATATCTTTTCTATGGGCAAAGCCCGCTCGAGTGCTTCAGCTATAACAAAGATCCTCATATCGGTAGGCTCGGATAATTCTGCTTGCAGGTCTTTAAAATCCAGGTTCCTGTTTCCTACAAAGCCGTGCATACCCTGGCCTATCATCCTCAGTCCTTTCTGTATCACTTCTTCGAAGGTCCTGCCTATAGCCATTACTTCGCCCACGCTCTTCATGCTGCTCCCTATAAGATGTGACACTCCATGAAATTTATTGAGGTCCCACCGTGGTATTTTGCAGACAATATAATCAAGGGCTGGTTCGAAGCATGCCGTTGTTGTCCTGGTAACTGAATTTTTCAACTGGTGAAGGCCATATCCCAGGGCCAGTTTTGCAGCAACAAAGGCCAGTGGATAACCTGTGGCCTTTGAGGCGAGGGCGCTGGACCGTGACAGGCGGGCATTAACTTCTATTACCCTGTAATCTTCTGATGAAGGGTCAAGTGCATACTGTACATTACATTCACCTATAACACCTATGTGTTTAATAATCTTGATTGAAAGCTCTCTCAGCTTATGATATTCCCTGTTAGTCAGTGTTTGAGAGGGTGCCACAACTATACTCTCGCCGGTATGTATACCCAGGGGATCAAAGTTCTCCATGTTACATACAGTTATACAGTTGTCAAACCTGTCCCTGACAACCTCATATTCCACTTCTTTCCATCCCTTAAGAGATTCTTCAACAAGTATCTGTTCAGTATAGGAGAATGCTCTTCCGGCCAACTGAACCAGTTCGTTTCTGCTCGAACAGAAACCTGATCCCTGGCCCCCCAACGTATAAGCTGCCCTGATAATAATTGGATAAGCCAGCTTTTCGGCAGCCGACAGGGCTTCGTCAACAGATTTGACGGCAATGCTTGCCGGTGTTTTGACATCTATCTGCCTGAGCTTATTCACGAACAGCTCCCGGTCTTCGGTATTCATGATAGCCCGGACGGGTGTGCCAAGTACCTGCACATTATACTTTTCCAGTGTCCCGTCCCTGTGCATACGGGTTCCGCAGTTAAGTGCCGTTTGTCCTCCGAAGGACAGCAGCATGCCATCGGGCTTCTCTTTTGCTATCACCTGTTCTACAAACCAGGGTGTGACAGGAAGGAAATAGATTTTATCTGCTACCTTCTCTGATGTTTGAACAGTTGCTATATTAGGATTGATAAGAACTGTTTCAACCCCCTCTTCCCTGAGGGCTTTAAGGGCCTGTGATCCGCTGTAATCAAATTCTCCGGCTTCACCAATTTTCAGTGCCCCCGATCCCAGTATGATTACTTTTTTTATACCTGTGTCCTTCATCTTACTACATGAACTTTTAATCTCCCTGTTTCCATTTTTTAATATTGCCGATAAAAACATCAAATAAGAAATCAGTGTCGGTAGGTCCACCTGATGCTTCCGGATGAAATTGAGTGGAAAAAAACGGTTTTTTCCTGTGTTTCATCCCTTCATTTGTGTTGTCATTAACATTGATGAAAAGAGGTTCCCAGTCTTTTCCCAGGCTGTTATTATCAACGGCAAAGCCGTGATTTTGTGAGGTTATATATGCCCTGTCGGTACCTTGCTGAAGCACCGGTTGGTTGTGGCTCCGGTGACCATATTTAAGCTTGTAGGTATCGGCCCCGGAAGCAAGCCCCATCAGCTGGTTGCCAAGGCATATACCGAAGATGGGAATATCTTTCTGCAGCGACTTACCTATATTGGTAATTGTCTCGCCACACATCTTAGGATCACCCGGTCCATTTGAAATAAAAAGACCGTCATGTTCAAGGGCATGGTAATCATAATTCCATGGAACCCTTATTACAGTAGTGTCACGCCTCAGCAGGTTACGTATTATGTTGTACTTAACACCACAATCAATAAGTACTATCCTGTATTTACCATTGCCATAGGTAAGGGGTTTCTTAATGCTTACCTCTTCAACCAGATTATCCCTGTTCGGGTCATAGAAGCCGGTTTCTGTTCCTTCAGGTTCAATTTTGCCCAGCATCGATCCTTTTTCCCTGAGCCTCTTTGTAAGTGCTCTGGTATCAACACCATAAATACCGGGGATATTATTGGTCTCGAGCCATTGATGAAGGCTCTCAGTTGCACTCCAGTGACTGTATTCAAATGAATAATCAGATACTATAAGCCCTTTGATATGTATCGATGATGATTCATGAAAGATATGGAGTTCGTCCTTTGTATCCTTACCGGGTGCTCCGTAATTGCCCACCAGTGGATATGTTAGACATAGTATCTGGCCCCTGTAGGAAGGGTCGGTGAGACTCTCGGGATAACCGGTCATGGCTGTATTAAAAACCACCTCTCCGGCTGAAGGAATCAACTTCCCAAATGACTTTCCGCGATATACGGTTCCGTCTTCAAGACTTAGTTTAACCGGAATTGCATTAATCATTTTTATCTCTCAGTTTTAACAGGGCATTTTCTATATTTTCAATTGCTATTTTCACCGTTTTAAAAGGACATGCCAGGTTTATCCTCATGAATCCTTCGCCCCCGGGGCCAAAAACTGAACCTTCGCTCATACCGACTCCTGCTTCGGTGATAAAGAATTTATTCAGTTCGGCCGGCTTCATTCTCATTTTTCTGCAATCAAGCCATACCATATAGGTGGCTTCCGGAGGCACCGGTGTGATGAATTTATTATCACTGAATTTTGATAGTACGTATTCAACATTGCGATGTACGTAATCCAGCATATCATCAAGCCATTTATCTCCGTATGTATATGCTGCAATGGATGCTTCGTTACCGAAGATGTTGCCACCGGTGATATGCAGGCTTTTAATTTTTGTATCAAACTTCTTCTTGAGCTCAGGGTTACTTATTATCATTGATGATGTTGAGAGCCCGGCAATATTGAATGTTTTGCTGGGAGCCATACAGGTAACAGTCAGATCAGTTATCTTATCAGACAGGCCGGCCAGTGGCACATGCTTATAGCCGGGCAAGATAAGGTCTGAATGTATCTCATCACTTATGATCACTATTTCATATTTAAGGCAAATTTCTGCCAGTTTTTCCAGTTCCTCCTCTTTCCACGCCCTGCCAACGGGATTATGAGGATTGCACAGGATAAGCATCCTGGCTCCCTCAGCTGCTTTTTGTTCAAGGTCATTGAAATCCATTTTCCATCTACCATTATCCTCTATGAGCATGTTGTATAAGAGCTTGCGACTGTGATCGGTAACGGCATTGAAAAAGGGGAAATAAACAGGGGGTTGTATTATGATCTTATCCCCCGGGCCGGTATATGCCAGTGTACAAATATTAAGTGCAGGGACTATACCGGGGCTGAAGGATATCCAGTCACTTTCAATGACCCATCCGAGCCTTCTTTGAACCCATTCTTTCAGTGAGGAAAAGTATTCTTTCCGTCTGATGGTATACCCGAGTATTTCATGGTCGAGTCGCTTGCGGAGGGCTTCAATGATAAAAGGAGGACTTTTGAAATCCATGTCGGCAACCCACATTGGGATTACCCTGTCAGTTCCAAAAACATTTTTCCTGGAATCGTATTTTACACAGCTTGTTCCCTGCCGGTCAACAGGTTCATCAAAATTATATGCCATATCGCAGGGTTGAATTCCGGGATTCAAAGATAAACATAATTATTGCGAATACAACGCAAGCAGGGCAAAACTGGCGAGCCAGTGATCCCCTTCATAATGCCCGTCAGTTATATGAGGCAGTGAATGCAGGATATGCTCATCGGCAATTCTTACCAGGTGTTCATATCCGGGAATATTGTTAGCTATGCCGTAAAGGCACCAGGCACGGCTGAAATTCAAGCCGTCGAGGTGGGCCAGCTGGCCGTCAGACCTGTCGGTTACAATACCCGGTTCGAGGGTAAATGATGGATCTGACAGTTCAGGAATAAAATCATTCAGCCATTTACTGTATTCCTCTTGATCAAGCACCCTTCTCATAATATCAGCCTCTTCCAGGCAGGGTGAAAGGAAATCATTTCCCCCCGGTTCCCATGACATTGGACATTGACTGTCGTTAAAGTAAAAATCCCGTGCTTTTTGTTTAACGGTAAGCATCAGGCTGTCATTACCTGTGCTTACAGCGTAATCGTATGCGAAAGTCAAGCCGAATGCCGTGTTGGTATGTGTGCCCACTCTAATGGGATAATGCAGTTTGGGCAGGAATTCTATATACATATCGGAGACCAGGTTGGCAAGGGGTGACAAATTTCCGTACAGTTCCCTTCCAAGATCCGTATCCCAGGTATAAAGTTCCTTCGCAAGTTTAAGAAGCCAGGCCCAGCCGTATGTCCTTTCAAATGTTTTATTCTGCTCCTGTTCAAAATATTCAATTTCCCTGGCAATATTTTCATCAGACAGTCTTTCCCCGAGCAGGGCTTTCATTTCTTCTGATTTATCAAGCCCGGGAAATTGCTTAAGCAGCATGACTATTGACCAGTGACCGTGCACTGATGAGTGCCAGTCAAAACATCCATAGAATGAAGGATGCAAATCACGAGGTGGAAGGAGGTCATCATCTCCGCTCAATGTCTGGTTCAGCTTGTTGGGATATTCCCTTTCAATACAGGCAAGGGGCAATTCAGCAAGCCTGCTGGCCTCGTTTATGTCAAGGACCGGACGGTCGGCAGTTATATGATCTGGATTTTCACCGGGATCTTCATTTCTGTTAGCATGGCAAGCATGCAAAAAAAGGAATGTACACAATAATATCATGTATTTCATAACTGAACAGTTTTGTTGGGTTTTAAGCTGTAAGTCATACGACAAACATAATACTAATAAGTATGATTTTTTGTAATATTAAGCACTGTATTAATATATTTGTTAATTTTACGACTACTTTTTATGAGGGATTAAATATAATAATCCCCCAGATGAAACTAAATATTCAGAATAATTAGTAAATAATTAATTACCAATGAAAAAAATCTTTTTAATTACACTAAGCCTGGTTTTAGCTGCTTCCTTTGTATTCAATTCATGTAAGTCATGCAAGAACGGAGGCGGTGACCAGGATCAGAAAAAAATACAACTTGAAGAAGAAAAGCTTACTGATGAAATAGAGAAAGCCATTTATCCTTTACCGACCTCTGCAGAGGTAATAGAGATGTTGACCGAGCTGGAGGTTGGTTATATTATTGGCATATCGAACCCGGTAGAAAATGCAAGCAATTACATAACCAGCAAGAGCCAGGCAATCAACCTCGGTATCTATGGTGCAGATCTCAGTTATGCCACCCTGTATAATATGAACCAGGATGTTATAAACTATCTCGATGTTATTCGCGAGCTAGCCAATAACCTGAAAATGTCCAAGATATACTCAAAGGAATTATATGAAGATATAAAGAACAGTTTTGACAACAAGGACAGGCTTGTATCGATATTAACCGATGCTTTCAACAGGACTTATGCTTACCTGAACGAGAACGACCAGGAGTCGCTGGCATTACTGGTTGTTGCAGGTGCATGGGTCGAGGGCATGTATATTACCACACATATATCAGAATCGGTATATCACGTCGAAGGTATTGTAAGGGTATTGCTGGAGCAGAAAAAGTCGTTTGAGCTTTATCTTGAAATAGCTGAACCATATGCTGATGATCCAGTTGTCAAGGAGATGCTTGATATTCTCAAACCTGTGAAAGAGGTATATGAAGAGGTTGAAGATAATAGTCTGACCCTGAAAAACGTTGAGGATATAACATTAGCTGTTTCAGTGGTGAGAGAACTGCTGGTATCTTAAAGGTATTGACTTTTGTTATGAACCGTGTAAGCAGATGGGTAGTAATTTGCTGCACGGTTTTTTATTAAAAAGAGCTTATGAGGGAGCCTGTATTACTTGCCTTAATACATATATTTGCTATCCTCTCACAGGTAAACCCGGGAGGGATTACTACGAGGGGCAGGAAAATATTACGGGGATATCTTGCGCGTTACCTGAACCAGGAGCTTGAAGAAGAATATTATAAGATCTTTGAAACAACCCATGAGTTTTATTCCGAAGAGCTCTCCGGCCTTGGCGATGAAGAACTGAAAGATGAGACCTCACTGATCACTTTCCAGATAACAAATATTTGCAGGCAGATACGTAAGGGTCTTTTCCTTGAGGAAAGGATGATTGTCTTCCTACAACTTCTTGAATTTGTATATGAAGATCGTGAAGTAACATCCCAGGAAAAAAAGATCATTGAAATTGTAGCCCGCACCTTCAGTATATCTGAAAAGGAATATAACAATTCATGCTCCTTCATGCTAGGCAACAGGATGGATGAGGTCAGTCCTGAATGTCTAATACTGATTGAAGGACAGGGGAAGGAGAAAAAATTTTCTGATTCTTTTGAAAATAAGGACAAGTGGCATAAACTAACTGTTAAAGACCTCGAGGGAAGCCTTTTTGTCCTTCATATTGAAAGTATACATATCCTGCTTTTTACTTATCAGGGATCGCAGTCTCTTTATTTCAAGGGGCGACCTGTAATAAGAGGCCGGCCGTATTTGCTTGACCCCGGGGTGAGTATAAAAGGAAAGGATGTAAGTCCTATTTACCATTCGGGTATACTCAGGGAATTTCTGAGGCTGTCTTATGTTGACAAGATAATTTTCGAGGGGCATAACCTCGAATACAGCTTCAAGAAGTCAACACAAGGCTTGAAATCAATGAGTTTCCGGGTTGATTCAGGGAACCTCATAGGCATTATGGGGGGAAGCGGTGTTGGTAAATCAACCATGCTGAACGTTCTGAACGGAAGAATTAACCCTGACAAGGGTGAATTATATCTTAACGGCTATAACCTGTTTTCGGAGATCGATGCACTTAAAGGCTTGATAGGATATATTCCACAGGATGATCTTTTAATTGAAGAACTTACTGTATTTCAAAACCTTTATTATAATGCCAAGCTGTGCTTCGGGGATTATTCAAAGCAAAAGATCAAAAGGATGGTGAAGAAAATCCTCAGAGATATGGAGCTTTATGATATAAGAGACCTGCAGGTTGGCGATCCCTTAAATAAAAAAATAAGCGGGGGTCAGAGAAAAAGATTGAATATAAGCCTTGAACTTATCAGGGAACCGGCTGTGCTATTCGTTGATGAACCAACATCTGGATTGTCATCATTCGATTCTCACAAGGTAATGGAGCTTCTTAAGAGACAGACCAACAAAGGTAAACTGGTAATCTCAATAATCCACCAGCCTTCCTCTGACATACTCAAACTTTTTGACAGGCTATGGATACTTGATAAGGGTGGTTATATGATTTATGACGGGGATCCTGTAGACTCGCTGGTTTTTTTCAAAACCGAAACTTCCCAGGCTAATGCAGCTGAATCGGAGTGCCCGACCTGCGGGAATGTTGATACTGAGGATATCCTGGAGTTAATAGAATCCAAAGAAGTTACGGAAGAAGGTTATAAGAGCGAAAAAAGACAGGTTGAACCAGGGGAATGGCATGAAAGGTATAACCGGACGATGAAGCCAAACTTTAAAACAAGACCACAGAAATTTAAGCTTCCGGAAACCAATTTTGCTGTTCCTTCAAGGATATCCCAATTGGGTACATTCTTTAAAAGAAATGTACTCAGGAAATTATCCGACAGGCAATACCTTACAATAAACCTCCTCGAAGCCCCCTTACTGGCGGTCATACTCGCTTTCCTGTCAAAATATACCACGGAGGGCGTTTACCTGATGACAGAAAATAAAAACCTTCCGGTTTTCCTGTTTATGGCCGTGGTGGTAGCACTCTTCCTTGGGCTTACTGTAAGTGCAGAAGAGATATTCAAAGACAGGAAAATATTGGAAAGGCAAAAGTTTCTGGATATAAGCAGGTCAAGTTACCTGATATCCAAAATAGCTTTTCTTTTTATGCTCTCGGCTATACAGTCATTCTTATTTATCATAATCTCCGATATTATCCTGGAGATGCACGGCCTGCTTTTCAGACAATGGATAGTATTATTTTCCATCGCATGCTATGGTAATATAGTGGGGCTTAATATATCCGCGGGAATGAGATCAGTTGTGAGTATTTATATTCTGATACCTCTGATTCTTGTTCCGCAGCTCCTGCTGGGGGGAGCTATGATAAGATTTGATGATTTGCATAAGAGCTTTACCAATAAAATATATGTGCCTGTTATAGGTGATATTATGGCTACAAGATGGGCATACGAAGCCATTTCTGTAGACCAGTTTAAAAATAACAGGTATGAAAGACTGATCTTTGACTGTGAAATGGAAAGAAGCCAGAACGACTGGTATGCTTCATTCCTTATCCCCGACCTGAAAAAGAAAGTTAAAGAATGCGAATTTGCATTGGATAGAGATGAATATGTTGATCAATTCAATAATAACCTGTTTAAGTTGAATAAGTATGTTGATTTTCTTTCTTCACTTTCGGGTATTGATAATGCCAGGCTTACCTCGGAACTGAACAGTCAGGATTTTGATTCATCTACGGTAAGAAAAGCCATTGGCAGACTCGATACCCTGAGGTTATACTTCAGGGATAAAAGTCTTTATACTACAGAACAAAGGGATTCAATACTCTATGAATTGGAACAGGAGGTATGCCACGAAAAAATAGTGCAATTGAAGCGTAACAACTATAATAATTACCTGGCCGACATATTGCTTAATTTATCACGTATTAATAAGATTTATGAAACAGAAAACAGATTGGTACAGAAAGCTGACCCTGTTTACATGGCACCCACATCAAGAATTGGGAGGGCACATTTTTTTGCACCCTTTAAAATTATAGGGGAACTTAAAATAGATACATTATGGTTCAACATTATAGCCATGTGGATCATGTCGGCTGTCTTTTCCATAACCCTGTATTATAACCTCCTTAAGAAGCTCATAGATTTTATTGAATCAATAAGTGTTCCGCAGAGAAAAAAAGAACGCAGGGTGTAAATAATTTATCACCAGGTTGTTTTTATCGCGACGAAAAGCTTATTTTGCGTTCGTTATGAGCGAAGTAAGGGCAAAAAAGCATCTTGGACAGCATTTCCTGACCGATAGCAACATAGCAAAAAAAATAGCCCGGTCACTGGAAGCAAAAGACTATTCAAATGTCCTTGAAATAGGACCTGGGATGGGGATACTTACTGCTTATCTCATTGAAAGAGGCTTTGAGAACTTTAAAGTTATTGAGATTGATAATGAAGCATCAGAGTACTTGAATCGGAAGTTCAAGGATCTAGATCTTATTGAAGGGAATTTTCTCAGCCTGGATCTTGATGCTTACTTTGATGGTAAAATAGGCATAATCGGTAATTTCCCGTATAATATATCGAGTCAGATATTTTTCAGGGTACTTGAATACCGTGATAAAGTGTACGAGCTGGCAGGGATGCTGCAAAAAGAAGTTGCCGAGCGTATTGTTTCAGGGCCGGGGTCAAAAGTATATGGTATATTGAGTGTACTTTTACAGGCGTATTATAAAGTGGAGTACCTGTTTACGGTACCATCGGGTGTTTTTATGCCGCCACCGAAAGTGAAGTCAGCCATGATCAGGTTGATAAGGAAAGAGAAGGAGCAGCTCGACTGCAAGGAGAAATTGTTTTTTAGCGTGGTCAAAATAACATTTAACCAGAGAAGAAAAATAATAAAAAATTCATTGAAACCTTTGATTGATACCTCGGGTATTGATAATCCGATACTTAAAAAAAGACCGGAGGAGCTTGATGTTAATGGATTTATTGATCTTACTAATCTTGTTGAAGCGACGATGAAGAGAAATAATATAAAAAAATAGGAACCATGGCCAGGACAGTTGAAATTAGCAGGGAGTTTGTCGATGAATTACGGGGAGCTATAAAGGAGAATGACGAAAAGAAGGCGCTTAAACTTATAACTGATTTTCATGCTGCTGATATCGCCGAGCTATATGGTGATATAAGTATTGAAGAAGCACGTTATCTCTATCTTCTCCTTGATGGTGAAAGAGCATCTGATGTCCTGGCAGAGCTTGATGAAGACGACAGACAAAGATTCCTGGAGGTACTGCCCGGTGAAGTCATTGCCCAGAAGTTCATTGATCATATGGACTCTGATGATGCTGCTGATGTGATCGGGAACCTTTCGGAAGAGAAGAAACAGGAAATATTACTGCATCTTGATGACCTGGAAAGGGCAGGCGATATTGTTGATCTTCTTGGCTATGATGAGAATACTGCCGGTGGATTGATGGCCAAGGAAATGATCATTGTGAATGAAAACTGGACCATCCTGACCTGTCTGAAGGAGCTGGCTAACCAGGCTGACGAAGTTGACGAGGTGTATTACATGTATGTCATAGATAATGCCAGGAAACTAAAGGGCATTGTATCATTGAAGGACATGCTGCTGAGCAAGAATACAACCATAGTAAAAAGAATAATTGAAGATGATATTATTTCAGTGAATATGTCCACCCCGGGCGAGGAGGTGGCACAAATAATGGAAAAATATGACCTGGTAGCAATACCGGTGATTGATTCTCTGGGGCGACTTGTGGGGAGGATTACTATTGATGATGTTGTTGATTTCATAAGAGAGGAAGCTGAGAGGGATTACCAGATGGCATCCGGTCTGACCGATGAAGTGGAAGCCAGGGATAAGGTTCTGTATATAACAAGGGTCAGGCTGCCCTGGCTATTAATAGGATTGGTGGGAGGTATCCTCGGAGCACTTGTGCTGGGCAGGTTTGAGGAGAACCTGAAAATTTACCCTGAGATGGCATTCTTCATACCACTGATAGCTGCAATGGGTGGTAATGTAGGTATACAATCATCAGCTATAATTGTGCAGGCATTGGCTAATAATACCCTCAAGGGGGAAAGTACAATTAACAGGCTTGTTAAGGAATTCCTGGTGGCATTGTTTAATGGCTTGATCCTGGCGGCATTAATTTTTGTATACAATTTCTTTGTCAGTGATTCATTTGCGCTGACATTGACAGTGAGTGCTGCTCTCCTTGCTGTAGTTATCTTTGCTGCCCTATTTGGAACCTTTACCCCACTTATACTTGATCGGGCAAAGGTTGACCCTGCGATGGCAACCGGACCTTTTATTACTACGATGAATGACATATTCAGTTTGCTCCTATATATGCTTATAGGAAGAGCACTTTACGGGGTGTTTGCTATATAACAAATGTCATTCTGAACGCTTTGCCCACCGTAGCTTTAGCGAAGGTGGTGAAGTGAAGAATCTAAGCCTCCGGCAGTACAGACTCTTCGTTTCGCCTTCGGCTTCACTCAGAGTGACAGAGGGGTCAGAACGAGAATCCTATGGCTTCAACAGGATTCATCCTGGATGCTGAATAGGCAGGGGCATAACCTGCGACAATTCCAATCACAGCCGAGATTATTATACCAAGGAAGATGTTGGTCAGTGTCAGGTGCATATTTAACTCCCATAAATAATTAACCACTCCTGTACCTGCTAATATAAATATAAGACCAAGGATGCCACCGGCAACTGAAAGCAACATTGATTCATAAAGGAACTGCCAGAGTATAAATGCTCTTTTTGCACCCAGGGCCATTTGTATACCAATTATATGTGTTCTTTCCCTTACGGATACGAACATAATGTTTGCTATGCCGAAACCGCCTACAAGAATTGAAAAACCACCAATTATCCATCCACCTACATTAATGCCTGCAAAAACACTTTCGAAACCCTGTGTGAGCAGGCTGGCCCTGTTAACTGAAAAGTTGCTTGTCTCGTCAGGCTTAAGCCTGCGCGACGCCCTCAGTATCATCGTGGCTTCGTCACTCAGCTCCTGGACAGCTACTTCCTCCCGTGCTTTTAACATTATGTTTGAATTAATAAAAGGGTTTCGCAGATTAACCAATCTTTTAGCATAATTTACTGGTATTACAGTCATCTCATCCATGCCGCTGTCGCTTATTCCACCCTGTCCTTCTTTTTTAAACACTCCTATCACCCTGGTTCTTTTGTCAGATATAGTCAGGTTTTTACCGATTGGATCGGTATCTTCAAAAATTGTCTCTGCTGTTACAGCACCTATAACACACACTCTTTGACCTCCAATCAGTTCATAGGGAGAAAAATATCTACCCCTGGCAATCTCAAATGAGCGTATCTCTTCAAAACCTTCTGTAACTCCCCAGATAAGGGCATCACTTACAGCATTTCCCCTGTGCTTTAGATTCCTGTTAAAAGTAACTGAAAAGGCAGCTGCTTCTGATTTTGTCGAATTTCTTAGAATAGCTTGGTAATCATCAAGACTTACAGCCGGCCATGCAATAATATCCCACCAGGCTAAATTTGGATCGAATGACCATGGGAACTTCTGAACATAAATAACATCATCACCCATGCTGGCTATGCTGTCCTTTATTGATTTCTCCATCCAGTCTAGTACTGTAAAAACTGATATTATGGCAAATATGCCAATGGTGATTCCAAACAGTGACAAAAAGGTCCTGAGCTTATTTACAATTATTGAATTAATTGCAAACAGGAAGCCTTCCTTTATGAGCCTGAAGAAAATCATGGCTCAAATATACTTAAAAAAAGGAATACTGGAATGATGGAACCGAACAGGGCGAATCCCGAGTCATCGGGATGAGTCCTGTGAGCTCGTGAGTCCCGAATCTTTGATTCGAGGATCCCTGCCTTCCGGCAGGCAGGCTCGAAAAAGCCTGGGCTTTTTCGGGACGGTTGGAGATTGTGGCTGGTAGAAGCGAGCAATGATGGAATACTAGATATATCAGATAAAAAATTGAGCATAACTTTTACTCATAGACCTCAAATTACCTGAAAAGTAAGGAATACATTGTAATACAATAAAAAAATATATATTTTTAATTCCCGTTAAACCAGCCTGTGTGCTATCTCTAATTTATTGAATATGAGGGAAAAGAAAATAAGGTCAGCTTTGCTGTCCGTTTATCATAAAGAAGGACTGGAAGAAATTGTAAAAAAGCTTGACGATCTGGGCGTTAAAATTATCTCAACCGGGGGTACACACAAATTTATTTCTGACCTTGGCATCAAGGCAGAAAGGGTTGAAGATATTACTTCTTATCCATCAATACTGGGTGGGAGGGTAAAAACCCTCCACCCCAAAATTTTCGGGGGTATACTTGCACGGAAGGATAATAAATCAGATCAGGAGCAACTGTCTGAATTTGAAATTCCGCAAATTGATCTTATTGTTGTTGATCTTTACCCGTTCAGGGAGACCGTTGCAAAGAGAGCTCGTGAAAGTGATATTATTGAGAAAATCGATATTGGAGGTATATCTCTGATCAGGGCTGCGGCTAAGAACTATGAAGATACGGTTATCATATCGCATCGTGGTCAATATTCACGGCTTTGTGAATTACTCGAAACCGGGAAGGGTAGCGTAAGCCTGGAGGTCAGAAGGCATCTGGCAGCCGAAGCATTCGGTGTCAGCTCAGAATATGATATCGATATATTTAATTACTTTAACAAGAAAGAGCAGATTGAAGCATTCAGGGAAAGTTACAATAAAGCAAAAGTGTTGCGGTATGGCGAAAATCCACATCAGAGGGGTGTGTTTTATGGCAGGTTAGAGGAAATATTAGAGCAGCTTCATGGCAAGGAAATATCCCATAACAACCTGCTTGATATCGACGCGGCCATTTCGCTTATAGGAGAGTTTGACGAGACAAGCTTTGTCGTTATTAAACATACTAATGCCTGTGGACTGGCCTCACGTCAAAGGCTTTTAGATGCATGGAAAGATGCACTAGCAGGTGATCCGCTATCAGCTTTCGGGGGAGTACTCATAACTAACAGGGAACTGGACAAAGAAACAGCAGAGGAAATAGACAAGCTCTTTTTTGAAGTGATAATTGCACCCTCATACAAAGATGATGCGCTTGAGATACTTAAGCATAAAAAGAACAGGATAATTCTTATTCACAAAGAGAGAAATAAGCGGGCCGAGAGTTACAGAACGGTGCTTAATGGCCTGTTACTGCAGGAAAGGGACCTGAAAGCTGAAAAAGAAGAAGACATGAAAGCGGTAACAAAAGTTCGGCCAGGTAAAACCCAGTTTGAGGATCTGGAATTTGCGAATAAGATAGTCAAACACAGTAAATCAAATTCTATTGTGCTGGCTGGCAATAAACAGTTGTATGGAAGTGGTGTTGGAATGACATCACGTGTGGATGCCCTGAAGTTTGCTGTGGGAAAAGCTAAAAATTTCGGCTTCGATCTTAGTGGTGCTGTCATGGCATCAGATGCCTTCTTCCCCTTTGCTGACAGCGTTGAAGTGGCATATAATGAAGGAATAAAAGCTGTTATACAACCGGGTGGTTCAATACGTGATAATGACTCAATAGATTTTTGCAATGATAAAGGGATGTCAATGGTATTTACAGGAACAAGGCATTTCAAACACTAATACTTAATATTAATAAATATTTAAATGGGGATATTTTCTTTTTTAACTCAGGAGATTGCTATTGATCTTGGAACAGCCAATACAATAATAATCTATAATGATAAGGTAGTCGTAGATGAACCTTCAATAGTTGCTGTTGACAGGAGTTCGGGTAAGTTAATTGCAATAGGAGAGAAAGCCTGGCAGATGCACGGCAAAACTCATGAGAATATCAGGACAGTCCGTCCGCTCAGGGATGGCGTAATAGCCGACTTTAATGCAGCTGAACAGATGATCAGGGGGATGATAAAAATGATAAATAAACGTCCAAGCCTCTTCTCGCCAACCCTTAAAATGGTGGTATGTATACCTTCCGGCAGTACTGAAGTAGAAGTACGTGCAGTACGTGATTCTTCTGAGCATGCAGGGGGAAGGGATGTATACCTGATATATGAACCCATGGCTGCAGCAATAGGTATCGGGCTTGATGTCGAAGCACCTGAGGGATGCATGGTTGTTGATATAGGAGGCGGCACAACAGAGATAGCAGTAATAGCTCTTGGCGGAATAGTATGCAATAAATCCATCAGGACGGCTGGCGATGGCTTTACTACTGATATCCAGTCGTATATGAGGCACCAGCATAATATAAAGATTGGTGAACGTACTGCGGAAGATATTAAAATTAATGTTGGGGCCTCGCTACCATCCATTGAAGAACTTCCTGCTGATTATATAGTCAGGGGGCCAAACCTGATGACAGCAATGCCTGTCGAAATACCTGTATCATACCAGGAAATAGCGCATTGTCTTGATAAATCAATTTCAAAGGTGGAAACAGCTATCTTAAGCGTACTTGAACAGACACCACCTGAGTTATATGCTGATATTGTATCCAAGGGAATATTCCTTGCAGGAGGGGGAGCATTGCTCCGGGGTCTGCCAAAGCGATTGAGCGATAAGATAAGTATACCGTTTCATCTGGCTGAAGATCCTATTCATGCTGTGGCACGAGGAACCGGAGTGGCTCTGAAAAATTCAGATAAATTTTCGTTCCTTATGAGATAAGACCGGGGGTAGTAAATGAGAAATCTTTTAAACTTCCTGAAAAAGTTTGGTAATATTTTGTTGTTCCTTCTTTTGGAAGCAATAGCAATTTCTTTGCTTGCTTCAAAACCTAATTATCACAATATTAAATTGTCAAAAGCTTTGCACTTTGTTACAGCTGCAGTACATGAAAAGATCAACCTGGCAACTGATTATTTTTCATTGAGCGAAATAAATGAGCAGCTTATTATGGAAAACAGAGACTTGAGGAATGCCATGCAGCGTATTTACCGTAATTCAGAAATAAACACCTTCAGTGTTACAGACAGTATTTACCGTCAACAGTATCTGTACATTAGGGCCAGGGTTGTTAATAACAGTGTAAATAAGCAAAAGAATTATATTACTCTTAACAAGGGAACACTGAACGGCATTAAAGAAGATATGGCAGTGATAGGGCCGGATGGGATAGTTGGAAAAATTGTGGAGGCCGGCAGGAATTATTCACTTGCAATGTCTGCATTGAACCTGGATTTCAGATTGTCTGCAAGGCTGAGTAAAAATGGTTATTTTGGATCACTGAACTGGGATGGGACAGATGTAAACTGTTTATCCCTGAATGAAATACCCCATCATGTAGATGTCTCAGTAGGTGATACCATTGAGACAACAGGATATTCAGCTGTCTTTCCCGAAGGTATAATGGTGGGTACTATAAGCGAGTATGACCCTGGAGGAGGAGATTTCTACGATATTAAGGTGAAATTGTCAACCCGGTTCAGGAAACTTAATTATGTCTATGTCGTAGTAAACCTTAAAAAGGAAGAACAATTGGAACTCGAAACAGGGATGCAGAGAATAAGATAAATAACTATGCTGAACACTGTTCTTAAATATAGTGGTCTTTTTATTTTGTTGCTTGCCATACAGGTACTGTTGATGAATAATATACAATTCAGTGGCTTCATTAATCCCTATGTCTATATCCTGTTTATTCTGTTGCTCCCTTTCGAAACCCCCTTTTGGCTTGTTCTGTTTCTTTCTTTTCTTACGGGATTCGTAGTTGACATTACATCAGGAACCCTGGGGCTGCACATTTCAGCAACTGTTTTCGCAGGTTTCATCAGGCCCTATGTCCTTAACCTGGTATCTCCCCGGGATGGATATGATCAGGAAGATATACCCGGGTTTAAATCCTATGGTTTCAGATGGTTTATTACATATATTCTCATTATTGTTTTCTTTCATCACCTTGCTCTTTTTTATATTGAAGTATTCAGTTTTGAATATTTCTTCAGAACCTTGCTGAGGGTATTACTCAGCACGGCATTTACCATTTTATTTATTATTATTATACAGTATATAATTATCAGGAGGTAGTTTTGTACGGATTAAAAGATGTATATAGCAACAGAAAAATATTGTTCTATGCAATTATATTCATTGCTGCCATACTTCTTATATCAAAACTTTTTGCCCTGCAGGTAATTAATAAATCTTACCGTATGTCTGCGCAGAATAATGTTTTGCGTTATGTAACTCAATATCCTGCGAGGGGCCTCATTTATGACAGGAAAGGTAAACTCCTGGTGTATAACCAGGCTGCCTACGACCTGATGGTTATCCCGGGTCAGATACAGGAAATTGATACTGCTGAATTATGTTCGATCCTGGATATTACAAGGGAATCTTTTGTAAACAGGATGAATGAAGCCATCAAGTTTTCGGAATATGCACCATCGGTATTTTTGAAAATGATCTCCTCCGAAACCTATGCACGGCTGCAGGAAGTACTCTATAAATACCCCGGCTTTTATGTGCAGACACGTACTCTGAGAAAATATTCATACCCTTCTGCAGCCCATGCACTGGGCTATGTAGGAGAAGTTAATAAAGAAGAGATAAAGGCTGATCCCTATTATAAAGCGGGTGATTACATCGGAAAGAATGGCCTGGAGAAATCATATGAGTCAGACCTGCGCGGACGAAAAGGTCTTAAGATTTTCCTCGTTGATGTGCATAACAGGGTTAAAGGTTTATACCAGGGAGGCAGGTATGACACTATACCCGTCCCCGGAAAGGATATCGTTAGTACCCTGGATATAGGCCTTCAAAGATATGGGGAGAAGCTTATGGGGGATAAAAAAGGTAGCATTGTAGCCCTGGAACCGTCAACGGGAGAAGTTCTTGCACTTATTTCAACGCCCGATTATGATCCGTCGCTGCTTGTCGGCAGGATAAGGTCTGAGAACTACACGGAACTTCAGAACGACACCCTTGAACCACTTTTTAACAGGGCTTTAATGGCCTCTTATCCGCCGGGATCAACATTCAAACCTGTAAACGGATTGATTGCGCTTCAGGAAAAAGCTGTAAGCAGGAACTATGAATATTTCTGCGATAATGGTTACTATGCCCCCGGAGTATATGTTTCATGTCATCACTTTGCATGGTTCAACATGCAGGGAGCCATAACAGCATCATGTAATGCATATTTTTGCAATGCATTCAGGCTTCTCCTCGATAATCCTGCATATGGTTCCACTGCCGAGGGATTGAAAAAATGGCGGTCCTATCTCACAGAATTTGGTTTTGGATCAAAGTTGGGTATTGATTTTCCAAATGAATTGACAGGCTTTGTTCCCCAACCGTCATTTTATGATAATATTTATGGCAATAACCGGTGGAAAGCACTTACCGTGATATCTATGGCCATTGGTCAGGGAGAACTTGGCACCACCCCACTGCAAATGGCTAATATGGCTTCTATTATAGCTAACAGGGGTTATTATTTCACACCTCATATAGTGAAATCAATTGATAAGGATACACTGCAGGTGGACCCTGCTTACAGGGAAAGGAAAGAAGTCAGCATTGATTCGGCTAATTTCGAGGTAATAGTTGAGGGCATGAAAGGTGTGGTTAACGGAGGTGAAGGGGCAACAGCCACGTGGGTAGCTATTAAAGATATAGTGATGTGCGGGAAAACAGGTACGGCGGAAAATCCTCATGGCCCTGATCATTCCATTTTTATTGCTTTTGCACCTGAGAAAAATCCCCGGATAGCTATAGCGGTATATGTTGAAAATATAGGCTTTGGATCAACATATGCAGCACCCGTTGCAAGCCTTATGGTTGAAAAATACCTCAAGGGTAAAACTGAAAATACCTGGCTGGAGAATTATATACTTAACCCACCTGAACCGCAGGTTGAGGATGATGAAGAGGAAATAAAAGAGGAGGAAGAAATTGAAGAGGAGGGTTAACATATGGTCTAATATAGACTGGGTAACAGTAGCACTGTACCTGCTCTTCGTTTTTTACGGCTGGATCAATATTTATGCGGCTGTCTACAGCGAGGAACATGCAAGTATATTTGATATCAGCCAGAGATACGGAAAGCAACTCATATGGATCATAGCGGCTTTTCTCATTGCCGCGACCTTATTAGTGATCGACAGTCGTTTCTATATATTCTTCTCATATATATTATATATTATTGTTTTACTGTCACTTATTGTAGTCCTCCTTGCAGGCAAGGAAGTGCATGGAGCCAGGTCATGGTTTGAGATAGGAGGTTTTAGTCTTCAACCTTCGGAATTTGCCAAATTTGCTACGGCACTGGCCCTGGCAAGATATCTTTCAAAACATGGCAGAACACCCGCTGTTTTCAAGACTCTCCTGGTTTCAATGTTGATCATTTTTATCCCTGCAGCACTTATAGCCATCCAGCCAGACCTGGGGTCAACATTGATATTTTTTTCACTGGGGCTGGTGCTTTTCAGAGAAGGCATGTCACCCTATCTCTTTGCAATAGGTGTCCTGGCAGTGGTACTGTTTATAGCTACCTTGCTTTTCGACAGTGTTTATATATATGCCACCCTTATTATTGCCGGTTTTATCTTTCATCTTATAACCGGCAGGGGTGCAAAAATAAGTGTTCGCGGGCTTTTAATATACATACTTACAGGGGGAGCATTGTTTGCAGCCCTTTACTGGCTCAGGGGAAGTGTTGCCCTTGAGCTTATATTTATTGTGGCACTGGTGATATCAGGTCTTATTTATGCTTACTATATCTATAGATATAAAGCGAAATACGTGTTGATTGTATTAGCCTTTCTGCTAGGGGGCATGATATTTACCTTTACCGTTGATTATGCATTCAATAATATTCTTTTACCGCACCAACAGACCAGGATAAACATCGTACTTGGTATTGAATCTGACCCATCAGGTGCAGGTTACAACCTTAATCAATCAAAAATATCCATTGGCTCGGGGGGCTTCGCTGGCAAGGGTTTTCTCCAGGGCACCCAGACAAAGTTCAAATTTGTACCTGAGCAGAGCACTGATTTTATTTTTTGCACTGTTGGAGAAGAATGGGGTTTTATTGGCACCGCCCTCGTGGTTATTTTGTTTTCATTTTTCCTGGTAAGGCTTATATGGCTTGCCGAGCGGCAACGCTCCTCTTTCTCACGGATATATGGGTACGCGGTTTTATCAATATTCCTTTTCCATTTTCTGATAAATATAGGGATGACCATAGGACTGGTGCCTATTATAGGAATCCCCCTTCCGTTTTTTAGTTATGGAGGATCTTCGCTCTGGGGCTTTACAATACTCTTGTTCATTTTTTTGCGACTTGATGCGAGCCGCGATGAGCACCTGGTCTAAGCTGCCTCAGAGTGACAAATTAAAATGGCATGGTAATCCTCTGGGAAAGAGGAATGCCAAAATCATTTTCGACATATTCAATAAGCTGTGGGAAGAATTCCATAAAATCTTCTCCGAGGCCGTAATAATTTCTTTTTAAAGTTTTTATGGCATACTTCGATTCGGAGGGAAGGCTTGTACGCTTGCTCAGGGTGGACAGGACGTGTTTAATCCCTCTGGTTGTTTTATAGGATTCTATCCAGTTATTGATAATAAAAAAGGGGAATCTGTCTTTTACTTTTGGTGGTAAAATATCATAATTATTAACCATGGCCCTGTAAAACTGGTATGTTATACTTTCCATGGGTCGCCGCGAGAAGGTGTCCCATTCCCTCGTAAGATAATGGTCGTATACGATATCCACCACAACACCAGCATATTTATGATACTTACGGGTAAAGAGTATCTTACTCCTGTGTACAACCGGATGTTTGTCGGTAAAATCATCAATATGCCTGTGTAGTATGATGCCTTTCTTAATTAGTTCAGGATACTTAAGATAGTCACTGCCCTTAACATAATCTCCAATATAATTGCCTATAATGATCTCATCAGAGTCACCTGAAAGATATATATGGGCAAGAACATTCATCTGTGCTTAGAAAATTTCAATTATTAATTATTTGGAAATATCATTTGTTAAGAGTCATGTAAACATTTTCTTTAACATACTGCCGGTTTAATGCAATAAACATACCAAAATTCAGCAGGTCAGACAATTGGGTTGGGTTTTCTATTGTCTCAAAAATTTAATCAAATATAAGGAAATTAACCAGTTAAATTATAAATTTGTTGATTCTATTTTCTCAATTGAACCTATATACTAATATCAATAAATCAATATTATATCTTATGAAAAAAAATGTAATTATAATAGGTGCCGCAGGTAGGGATTTTCATAATTTCAATACTTATTACCGCGATAATGAAGATTATAATGTTGTTGCTTTTACAGCTGCCCAGATTCCTGATATTGAAGGCAGGAAATATCCGGCTGAGCTGGCTGGAAAGCTTTATCCTGAAGGTATACCCATATATGCAGAGGAAGAACTTCAGTCTCTTATAAAAGAATTAGAAGTTGATGATTGCGCCTTTTCTTACAGTGATGTTACCTATAATAAGGTAATGTCAGTAAGTGCCATAGTAAATTCAGCAGGGGCAAATTTTGTGTTACTGGGCCCCAATGATACAATGGTAAAAAGTACTAAGCCTCTAATTGCAGTGGGTGCGGTGCGTACAGGGTGTGGTAAAAGCCAGACTTCCAGAAGGGTGATTGAACTGCTTATGAATAAGGGCCTTAAGGTGGTAGCTGTAAGACATCCGATGCCTTATGGTGATCTGAATGCCCAGAAAGTACAGAGGTTTGCCGATGTAAGCGACCTGGAGAAGCATAAGTGCACAATTGAAGAGATGGAAGAGTATGAGCCTCATGTTGTACGTGGAAATGTTATATATGCAGGAGTCGATTACGAGGCAATACTCAGGGAAGCCGAAGAGGATCCCAAAGGATGTGATGTTATTGTATGGGATGGAGGTAACAATGACTTCCCCTTTTATAAACCTGATCTTACAATTACAGTGGTTGATCCACACAGGGCAGGACATGAACTGAGATATTACCCCGGTGAGGTTACCCTGAGGCTGGCCGATGTGGTTGTTATTAATAAAATAGACAGCTCTGCTCCGGACGATATTAATATAGTCAGGGAAAGCATACAAAAGGTGGCTCCGTCTGCAATAGTTATTGATGGCGCTTCACCTATTAAGGTGGATGATCCCTCTGTTATTAAAGGCAAGAGAGTGCTTGCTATCGAAGATGGTCCAACACTAACCCATGGTGAGATGAAAATTGGTGCAGGTGTGGTTGCAGCCCAGAAATATGGCGCAGCATCACTTGTTGATCCAAGGCCATATACAGTAGGTAAATTATCAGAAACATTTGAAATATATCCTGGCATAGGAAAACTGCTTCCCGCTATGGGTTATGGTGAACAACAGTTAAAAGACCTGGAAGCAACAATAAATAATACTGATTGTGATTCAGTTATTATAGGGACGCCAATCGACCTTAACAGGATAATTAATATCAAAAAACCCAATACAAGGGTTTATTACGATCTGCAGGAAATAGGACACCCGAACCTTAACGAGGTCATTGATGACTTTGTCGAGAAACACGAATTATAAGAGACTATCTTTTCCCAGCAAGCTGAACATATTTTTCTTATATGCTTCCACCCCGGGCTGGTTAAAGGGATTTACACCCAGTGTATACCCGCTTATAGCACAGGATATTTCAAAGAAATACAGGAGCTGGCCAAGGTATAATTCATTAATTTGCGGGATGTTTATTTTTATAACCGGCACTCCCCCGTCAACATGGGCCATGGTCGTACCTTCTTCTGCCCTGGCATTTACCTCTGATAGTCTTTCCCCTGCAATATAATTAAGTTTATCAAGGTTTTCTTCGTCTGCAGGTATGGTCAATTCCGACCGTGGTGATTTTACCGATAAGACTGTTTCAATCAGTATTCTCTCCCCTTCTTGTATATACTGACCGAGTGAATGCAGGTCCGTAGTAAAGTCAGCTGCAGCCGGGAAAATACCTTTCCCTTCCTTCCCTTCACTTTCACCAAAAAGTTGCTTCCACCATTCTGCTATAAAATGAATCGAAGGCTCATAGTTGACCAGTACCTCAATGAGGTTTCCTTTTTTGTAAAGCAGGTTACGCACAGAGGCATATATCAATGCAGGATTGGCGACTGCATTCCTGTTATCCCTTGTCATGGATGCTATTTGAGCCGCCCCCGATACGAATTCGGATATATTACCACCGGCGACTGCTATTGGAAGCAGCCCAACCGGGGTGAGCACTGAATATCTCCCCCCTACATCATCAGGTATTACGTAAGTTGAATATCCCTTCTGGTCAGCCAACAATCTCAGAGAACCCTTTGAAGAACCAGTTACCGCTATTATATGTTTATTAACCCTGGATGGGGAGACATTATCTTCAAGTTGTTTCTTAAGTATCCTGAATGCAATGGCAGGTTCTGTGGTAGTTCCCGATTTTGAAATTACAATTATATTGAATGGTTTACCGTCAAGGTAGGCCATAAGAGTAGAAAGATAGTCTTCACTAATGTTCTGTCCGGCAAACAAAACCTCATGCCGGCGATTGTTTTCATTAACCGGTAGTGAAGGCCTTAAAGATTCAATAACAGCCCTGGCACCCAGGTAAGATCCTCCAATACCAATTGCCACTGTGGTTGAGGCCTGTGACCTTAGTGCCTCTGCTGTGTTATTTATACTGTCAATCAGTTGTAACGCTTTTTCAGGCAGGTGCAGCCAGCCTAAGTACTCATTACCCGGTCCTGATTTATTTATAAGAGTATCAAGATGAAGAATTGATTCTTCAGCTTTATCTCTTATTTCTTTTTCACTAATAAAATTGAGGCAATGGGTAAAATCAATATCTATATTCATCAGTCTTATTTTAATATTTCTGTCAGTTTTCTGAATTCAACTGAGGGCCCGGCTTTTTTATATAAAATCCTGTAGACAGTATCAGCAATGGGTATGTCAACTTTCAATTTTTTATTTATTTCATTTATGCAGGAAGAAGCATAATATCCTTCAGCAACCATTTCCATTTCCATAAGGGTAAACCTGACTGAATATCCCTTACCGATCATATGACCGAACATCCTGTTGCGACTGAATTTTGAGTATGCTGTAACCATGAGGTCCCCAAGATAAGGCGAGCTGTTAAAATCACGGTCGTTTTTATAGACAGCCCGGATAAACCTGCTCATT
>JAYEGY010000131.1:0-31293 GCA_034659275.1 Bacteroidota bacterium
AAAAGATAAAAGACAAAAGTAGAGACGTGCTATTAGCATGTCTAAAGAAAAAAAGCGCAAAGTAAAAGGGATTACTCCTTCACTTCGTTCAGTCGTGATCCCTGAGCGGGAAAGCTTCATAGCATTTGCAGAACCTTTCCCTTCGGGATTACTCCTTCACTTCGTTCAGTCGTGATCCCTGAGCGGGAAAGCTTCATAGCATTTACAGACAAACGCCATGCGGCGTTTTTCCCAGGGCTCCCAACCCCTTACAAAAGCAAGCTTTTGACGGGGCTGGAATCCCTGTAAATAAAAACCCGCGCAGGGCGCGGGTTTTTGTCTGCAAATGCTATGGCGGAGAGAGAGGGATTCGAACCCTCGGTCCCGATTCCTCAGGACAACGGTTTTCGAGACCGCCCCGTTCGACCGCTCCGGCATCTCTCCATTGAGTCGATTGCAAAACTAATAAATATATATTTGTAAACACCGTGTTAATGATAGAAGAATATTACAGAAGCAGGATGATATTTACTCAATTCTTTGTTATTTTGTCGGGAAATTGATTACCAACTTAAAATTATAAATCGTGAAAAAATTAATTCCATTATTGCTTGTTTTATTATTTACAGTTATTTCATGTAAGCAGGATAAAACAAATGCAGAATCTGATAACCCTTTCTTTTCTGAATATAACACACCATTCGAAGTTCCGCCTTTTGACAGGATAAAGGTAGAGCACTTTATTCCTGCCTTTGAAAAAGGCATGGAACAACAGAAACAGGAAGTGGAAGCTATCCTTACAAATGATGAGGAACCAACATTTCAGAATACCATCGTTGCAATGGATAATACGGGTAAGCTGCTGAACAAGGTGGCATATACCTTTTTTGGATTGAGCAGTGCCAATACAAGCACGGAATTGCAAGCGGTACAGATGGAAATATCTCCCAAACTTGCAAAGCACAGTGATGAAATAAGTCTTGACCCAAGGTTTTTCGAGAGGGTGGAGCTTGTATATGATAACAGGGAAAATTTCGACATGACTGATGAAAAGAAATTTCTCCTGGGAAATATCTATAAGGAACTGGTCAGAAATGGTGCAGCTCTTGACTCTGTTAAGAAAGGAGAATTAAAGGAAATGAACCAGAGACTTTCTGTCCTCAGGGTTGAGTTCAGCCAGAATGTGCTGGCTGAAACTAACAATTATACACTGGAGATAAGCAAAGAAGAAGATCTGGCTGGTTTGCCTGAGTCAGTAATTAACAGTGCTGCCGAGGAGGCTGAATCGAGAGGACTGGAAGGCAAATGGGTGTTTACCACACAGAAGCCAAGCATGTTGCCCTTCCTCCAGTATTCAAAAAAGCCCGCATTGAGGGAGAAATTATATAATGCCTATCTGAACCGTGGTAATAATGATAATGACTACGATAACAAGGAGATAGTGGCAGAGATAATGGAAATAAGGGCCGACAGGGCCAAACTGCTGGGTTATGAAACACACTCACACCTTGTACTTGAACCAAGAATGGCTAAGGAACCTGCTAATGTGTACGATCTCCTCAATACACTCTGGTCCGCAGCAATGCCTGCTGCCAAAAAGGACCTTGCCGAAATGCAAAAGATTGCCGACAGGGAAGGAGACGGCATTGATATACAGTCGAGTGACTGGTGGTACTATGCCGAAAAACTGCGAAAGGAGAAATATGACCTGGATGATAATGAACTGAGACCCTATTTCAAACTTGAAAATGTAAGGCAGGGTGCTTTTACACTGGCCAATAAGCTGTATGGAATTACCTTTACTGAAATTACCGGTATTCCAAAACCACATGAGGAGGCTTTTGCATATGAGGTAAAAGAGGAAAACGGTGATCACGTGGGAGTATTGTATATGGACTTTCACCCTCGCGAGAGCAAGAACCAGGGAGCATGGTGCGGTTCCTACAGGGGTCATAAGATTGAAGAGGGGAAAGAGATTACTCCGGTGGTGACTATGGTAATGAATTTCACAAGGCCTAGTGGTGACAAGCCATCATTACTGTCACTTGATGAGGTGAGCACACTTTTCCATGAATTCGGTCATGCACTTGACGGATTGTTCTCCGAGAAATCATATGGTTATGAATACATAGCATGGGATTTCGTTGAACTGCCCAGCCAGATAATGGAGCACTGGGTCACTGAACCTGAAATGCTAAAGACATATGCACTTCATTATGAGACCGGTGATCCCATGCCGGATAAACTCATTGAGAAAATCAGAAAAAGCAGCCTCTTTAACCAGGGTTTTACAAAGGGTGAATACCTTGCCGCATGTTACCTTGATATGGCTTACCATACCATAGACCAGGAAACAGAAGTAAATGTTCCTGAGTTTGAAAAGAAGGCAATGGCTGAAATAGGTTTGATTCCGGAAATAGAACCACGCTACAGGAGTACCTATTTCAGACACATAATTGGAGGATATGATTCAGGGTACTATTCATATGACTGGGCCGCAGTGCTTGATCATGACGCTTATGAAGCGTTCAAAGAAAATGGTATTTTTGATAAAGAGACTGCAAAGTTGTTCAGGGAGAATATCCTTGAGAAAAACGGCACCATGGATGCCATGCAGATGTACGTTAATTTCAGGGGCAGGGAACCTGAACGAACCGCATTATTGAGGAACCTGGGCTTCCTTAATTAGTCTGGATCCCCCTTTCAAGGGGGTTAGGGGGATGTTGTACTGGAATACTGGATTATTGGCCTATGAAATATTTTTCTTTAACACTGCTTATCTTTACGTCACTTGTCATAACATCATGTAGCGTTGAAAACAAGGAACCTGCCAAACCCAACATTATCTACATTCTGGCTGATGACCTGGGTTACGGTGAACTTGGCTGTTACGGACAGGAGAAGATAGAAACACCGGCTCTGGATAAACTGGCAGAATCGGGAATGATGTTTACGCAGCATTATTCAGGGTCGCCCGTTTGTGCCCCATCGCGCTGTGTACTGCTCACGGGTAAGCATACAGGACATGCCTTTATACGGGGGAACCACGAATGGGGCGAAAGAGGTGATGTTTGGAGTTATCGGGAGATGATAAAGAATCCTGAGTTGGAAGGGCAATACCCCCTACCGGAAGGTACGGTGACAATAGGTACCCTTCTACAGGATGCAGGCTATAAAACCGCCATTGTGGGCAAGTGGGGGCTTGGTGCTCCCCGCAGTACAGGAATACCCAATAAGCAGGGATTTGATTTCTTCTTTGGGTATAACTGCCAGCGCCAGGCACATACATATAACCCTGTGCACATGTGGAAAAATACAGAAAGAGTGTTCACGGGAAATGATACAGTGCCTCCACACACAGGCTTGCCTGAAGGGGCCGATCCTTACGATGAATCAAGTTATGACAAATTCTGGCTTGATGTATATTCCCCGGATATGATGTTTGAAGAAATAACCAGGTTCATAAATGAAAACAAGGATAATCCCTTTTTCCTGTATTGGGCGACACCAATACCACACCTTGCACTACAGGCAGCACCTGAATGGGTCGATTATTATGTTAACAAATTCGGTGATGAGGAGCCGTATACCGGCGATAAAGGGTATTTCCCCCACCGTTATCCCCACGCCGCCTATGCAGGAATGATATCTTACCTCGATAACCAGGTCGGATTGGTGGTGAAACAGCTTAAAGACCTCGGTATTTATAAAAACACGCTGATGATATTTACCAGTGACAATGGACCGTCATATACAGGGGGTACAGATTCCCCGTGGTTTAACAGTGCAGGTATTTTCAGTGAAGAAAGCGACAGGGTGAAAGGGCATGTATACGAAGGTGGAATAAGAATACCGATGATAGCCAGCTGGCCGGGGAGAATAAAGCAGGGGTCAAAAACCGATCATATTTCGGCCTTCTGGGATGTGCTTCCCACCCTTTCTGAAATAAGCGGTGCACATAAACCTGACGATATTGATGGAATTAGTTTTCTACCTGTCCTCCTGGGTGAAAGTGATCAGGAGGAACATGATTATCTCTACTGGGAATTCCCTGCATACCAGGGGCAGCAGGCAGTGAGAATGGGTAAATGGAAAGCTGTACGTAAGAATATCTTCAACGGCAACATGGAAATCGAATTGTATGATCTGGAGACTGATCCCACAGAATCAAATGATATATCTGATAAATATCCTGAAATTGTGGCCAGGATGGATTCCATAATGCAGGCAGCTCATGAACCGGCGGAATTGGAGCGGTTTAAGTTTGAGGAGCTGGGAGATAGGTAAGAGATGAGATGCGAAATGCGAGATGCGAAATGCGAGATGCGAAATGCGAGACGGAGTGAAACGGAGTCCCTGACCGACCAAAGGGAGCGTCAGGGATGAGAGATGAGAGATGAGTTTTGTTCCCTTGGTCAGGGTTCTAGGTTTGCCTTAGGTGAGCCCGGCTTTGACTCGGTTCAAGCTCAGAGTGCAGTATATAGTAGTGTTACTATACTAAAAGTCCATGGATAAAAATAAGTATAGTTGTTATGATTACGGTGTATTCTTTTACATGATTTTCATTATTTGATTATCTTTGGTTTATGATGACAAGGAATGAGATTATATCAACTTTAAGAGAACTAAAACCTATCTTACATAAGGATTATTCTGTAAGGAGTATTGGTTTATTTGGCTCCTTTACCGATGACACATTTTCGGAAGAAAGTGATATTGATCTTCTGGTTGAATTAGAGAGACCAATTGGATGGAGGTTTTTCTCTCTGGAGATCTATCTTGAGAAGGTCCTGGGCAGGAAGATTGATCTTGTTACAAAAAATGCGATAAAAGAACAGATAAAGGATAGAATTCTTAAACAGGTTCATTACGTTTAATTGAAGGAATCAGACAGGACATACAGGATGTATCTTGATGATATTTTGGAATCAATATCACGGATATCAGAGTATATTGAAGGCTATACCCTGTCTGATTTTAAGAAAGATCAAAAGACGGTTGACGCAGTCATCAGAAACTTCGAAATAATTGGAGAAGCATCCAGAAAACTTCCGGATAATATAAGAGTCAAGTACACAAATGTGCCATGGGATGAGATGTACCTTTTAAGAAATAAAGTATCACACGAATATTTTGGGATTGACTATGAAATAATCTGGGATGTTGCAACCAATCATTTACCCATCAATAAATCTCAAATTGAAGATATTGTTGCAAAGGAATTTTAATTTCCGCAATTCTTTTTTGTCTGAATTATACTGGTATGATTACGGGAATTGGTTTTACAATTATTTGACTCCCGCCGGGGTCAGTATGCTTGAGTTATGATCCTGAGATCGCAGTCGTATTAATTCTTAAATCTTAAATCATAACATCCATTCATTACTCCCTGCTCCCTGCATTGTCCTCCTAAGCTCAGCGAAGGAGGACCCCCTGCTTTTCATATAAAACACCACCTCCCCTCCGGACATTATCTCTGAATGGGTAAGGTAAAGACGGTCAAGCTTTTTGCCGTTCAGGGTGACTTTATCGACATACACGTTGTCTGCAGACTGGTTTACGGTCTTTATCTTAAATGTTTTACCATTTTCCAGCATCACTTCAGCTTCTTTCACCAGCGGGCTGCCTATCGAATATTGATCACTGCCGGGGCACACGGGGTAGAATCCCAGGGCACTGAAAATATACCAGGCCGACATCTGTCCGCAATCATCATTACCACATAGACCATTTGCTTTATTTAAATACATGGTCTCCATTATCATCCTGACCCTCTCCTGTGTTTTCCATGGCTTATCTGTCCAGTTATACAGGTAGGGTATATGGTGGCCGGGCTCATTGCCGTGTACATACATTCCAATAATTCCCTCCCTGGTGATATCTTCATTTTTTTCAATATGTTCATCACCGAGCTGAGAATTGAACAATGAATCAAGCATAAGGGTAAATTTCTTTTTACCACCCATCATTTTTACCATTTCGGGTATATCATGTGGCACATACAAACCATAGTTCCATGCATTGCCTTCAATAAAACCCTGGCCGTATGTATCGAGAGGGTCGAATTCCTGCCTGAACTCACCGTTGGACAACCTCGGGTGCATAAAGCCGCTTTCGGGATTAAATACATTTTTGTAATTATTCGACCTTAAGTAGAAAATCTCTGCAATGCTTTCATTCCCTGCTTTCTCTGCAAGCTGTTGTATGCACCAGTCATCATATGCATATTCCAGTGTCTTGCTCACGGAATAATTATTTTTATCCTCCGGGACATATCCCAGTTTCATATAATAAGACAATCTGTCATATTTCCCATACGTGGCTGTTCTCACGCATGCATCCAGTGCTTTGTCAAGTTTACCCTTCCACACTCCTTTCACTGTGGCATCAGTTATAACAGAAACGCTGTGATAGCCTATCATGCACCAGTTTTCATTGGCATAATGTGACCATACCGGCAGCATCGGGTGCACGCTCTGGTCAAAGTGGGTGAGCATTGATTCAACCATATCAATGCTCCGGGATGGCTGGATAATATTAAAAAGCGGATGGAGAGCCCTGTAAGTGTCCCATAACGAAAAAATTGTATAATTGGTGAATCCTTCTGCCCTGTGTATGTTCTGATCAATACCCCTGTACCTTCCATCCACATCCATATAGGTTATCGGGCTTAAGAAAGTGTGGTACATGGCGGTATAGAAAACAGTCCTGTCTCCGGGAGTTATGGTCTCTACTTTAATTTTTGATAACTCCCTGTTCCACGATTGTTGTCCTTCCTTCTTCACTTTTTCAAAATCCCAGTGCGGGGTTTCAGCTATCATATTTTTAATAGCTCCTTCCGTGCTGACTGGCGAGAGTGCAACTTTAACTTTTACCTGTTCGCCCTTTTCCACATCGAAATTAAAATAGGCCCTTATCTGCCTGCCTGCCATCTCCGGGAAGTTTTCGGCTTCATTAAATTTCTTATAAAAGCCTTTATACAGTATATCGTCTTTTTTTCTGTGCCCATATGATTTAACAGGTTTATTGAATGCTACTGCGAAATACACCGTGCGTGTCCGTGCCCAACCGCTGGTTTGCCTGTAGCCGGTTACCAGTGTATCATTTTCAACTCTGAGGAAGGTCCACACATTTTTCTCTTCGTAGTTATATATACCGTGGATCATATCAAGAATGATATGTGTTTCTTCTGTTTGGGGAAATGTATATTGATGAAAGCCCACCCTGGTAGTGGTTGTCAGTTCAGCTTTAATATCATAATCAAGCAGATCAACACGGTAGTAATTTGGTTCTGCATATTCCCTCTCATGGGAGTACCTCGAGCGGAAACCTTTTTCGGGATTTGATTCTGTTCCCGGGTTCAGTAGCAGTTCACCTGTGGAGGGCATAATCAGTATATCACCCAGGTCGGAATGGCCTGTCCCGCTGAAATGGGTGTGGCTGAATCCCACAATAGTAGGGTCATCATACTGGTAGCCAGCACAGTATTCATATACCTTTCTGTTGTATTCACCATTATCCTCATATGGTATAGTATCTGTGTCGGGGCTTAGCTGTACCATCCCGAAGGGCACAGTTGCACCGGGATAGGTGTGTCCCATTTTATGAGTTCCGATGAAAGGATTTACATACTGAATATAACTTTCATTGTGATCCTGTGCTGAAAGAGGGTAAATATTTAACAGAAGTACAACTGTTATCAAGTTTATGAGATAAGGTTGTATCCTGAAATGATGTCTTTGTGGTTTAATCATAATGGTATATCTTCCGGGCCAGCGCCTATCAATTTTTTATATATGGTTTCCAGTTTATCTTCGGGCCCTGAAAAATGGATGCTTGTCTGGCTATGATTATATTTTTCTCCGGGTGACAGTGAGAGGGCAGGGGATGAGGTTTCAAGTTCGTAGAAAGGTCCCATTATGGTACCGTCTTCCAGCGGCCCGTCATTATAGGCATTGAGTGCATCTCCCGAGTGAGGTTTATCCTGTAATTTCCAGGCTGAATTCACAAAATCCGTTACTCCATCAGGGATATCACAAAAGAGGAAAGTAAGTGCATTATTAGCGGGATCATAGCTTGCCATAAGGCCTTTGGACCTTAGAGGAGGTATACCAATCTTACCTCTTTTCTTACCATCAGCCTTAAAGTACACAATATTGTCTTTTATCTTCAGCCTGTCTTCTGATATACTGCCAAAATAATTATCATTAACCATAGGACCATATTTATCATCTGCTCCTTCCCTGACGGGTATTAGCACTATAGCTGAAGGTGATGGATTGAACATACCGAGCATCCATATGGAAACCAGCCCATTATCTTTTGTCCATTTCTTTTCACCGGTATTTTCAATCACATTTTCTGACCTGTAGGCTACCGCATTAAGGCCTTTTAGATCTGCCTGTAAGAGCAGGGATATTTCTTCCAGGCCGAGAAGGTGAATGGTTCTTGTTATAAGGAAGTCAAACTCAGTGCCTGAATAGTTTGTAAGGTTGAATTCTTTAGTAAGTACTGCGAGGGTATCATTTTTATCTACCAGCGTAAAACTTTCCGTGTCCATTACAGGCGGCGTTTGCCAGTATTCATATTCAAAAGGGTCTCCTTTTTTGAAGAAAAGGGCATACTGACCGCCTTCGGGGCCCAGCCATAATCTTTCTTCTCCCCCGTATGGATTCATATGAGCAAGTGTATCACCTGAGCTTATGAGCTCATGGTTTATCCATCCGAAGCTGAACCCATCATCACCTTCACAGGTACTGGTCATTACACGTCCTTGCCAGGAGGGAACTATAAGTATAGCGCTTTCGTCATTTTTAAGTTCTATTGTTTCAGTATATCTATTAAGGAAATCTCTGTCGGCGGAGTAGATCTTTTCTGGATTTTTCATGCTTGCCTTACTTCTATCAGTGGTTTCTCTGCATGCAAAAGCAGCAATTATTAATATAATCAATATGTAGAAACCAACTTTTTTCATCTTTATTTTATTCTTTTATTATGATGATTTAATATTTTCTTTTCTCAAAATCTTCCTTGTCCTTATCTTCAACCCTTCGCGCAATAATAAGCAGGATTTCAGTTATTTCCCTTCCGGGAACAGTTTCTGCTGTTGTAACTATCATGATAGATGGTTTTTGTTTTTAAAAGTACGAATAATAATGGAATGATGGAATACTGGAATGATGGAACCGAGGATTCCGAGTTTGCGATAAGCAAGCTCCACCTTCACTAAAGTTACGGTGGACAAAGGATGGAGAGGAGCTCGACGAAACCTTGAGGCCTCGGGGTGAGTCAATGATGGAAAAGGGAATAGTTGGCTGACCATAAACCCATTATTCCAATAATCCACCATTCCAATATTCCAATCCCCTAATTTGTGTACTGCCGTTTAAACTTGGAACAGGTGCTACTACTCCCAAGTACAGTTGCTACTTAATGATTATTTCGTCGCAGAAGAGCCAGGCTTTGCCGCCGGGATTACTGTGCCACGGAGGATTTTCTTTGATGTTGGCTGCAAATATCTTAAGATACCTGGCCTTCTTGTTCAGGTCTGTCCCGGCTGTCTGGATATTAAAAGTTTTCTCAGGGCCGAAAGGGCCTTCCAGACTGATAGTATCACTGAAGTCCCTTTCCTCACCAGAATAACTTATCTCGACATATTCCGGCCCGAAGATCCAGCTGCCGGGATTATTCAGGAACCTGATTTTCAGGGAATTTACCATTTTTGTTTCTCCAAGATCTATCCATGCATCCAGGTCATCCTCTTCGAATCCCAGCCAGCATCCGTCATGGAATGAGCGTGAACCTGCTATATTGTCCAGCAGGCTCGAGGCACCCCCGCCATGATATTTACTGTCAGGCTCTGTTTCAAGGTTTATCTCAGCGCCGGTAGCGGCATTATCCAGTTTTACTTCAACAGGGATATCTTCTTTTGAGGCATGTTCCCATTCAAGGTATTCACCTGCCATCTGTTCAAGCGTATCGGGATATTCTTCGGCCAGGTTTTTTGATTCAGTGGAATCTTTCTCCAGGTTAACCAGGAACATGCGATCTTTTATTTTATCAAGAGGCATCTCCCCCGAGGGATCAACAGGATGACCTATGAGCTTCCAGTTATTTTTCATTATTGCCCACTGGCTGCCGAGTTTCCAGTACAGGGTTCTTTCACTTATGTCTTCATTATTAACGAGTAAATCGCTTAGATCCATTCCTTCAACATTTTCAGGAATAGTATCAATATTACATAGTGCAGCAATTGTTGGCAGCAGGTCAATACTATGGCAGGCCTGGCTTCTGATTTTTCCTCCGGGTATTTTGCCAGGCCAGCTTATTATTGCAGGGACCCTTATGCCTCCTTCAAACAAAGAAGTCTTGCCTCCCCTGAAAGGTCCTGCACTACCGCCCCCGCCGAAAGTACGTGTTTCATAGGAATGACCATGGTCCGACATGAAGATTACTATTGTTTTATCCCTGATCTTGAGGTCGTCAAGGAGTTCTATAATGTTACCTATATTTTCATCGGCACTGGATAAAAAAGCGGCATAATCGCGCCTGGGCATTTCAAGATCTTTATAATGCCTTCGCCATTTTTTTGTTGGCTGCAATGGATAATGCGGTACATTGATGGCATAATACAGGAAGAAAGGCTTGTTCTTGTTTTTAACGATAAAATTTTTAGCTTTTTCATACATAAGGTCGGGGAAAAATTCACCTTCCCTGAATATTTCCTCGCCATTTTCCCAGAGGTCATGCCTGTTTGGGCCGTTCCAATAAAAGAAATGGGAATAATTATCAATACATCCTCCCATATGACCGAAACTGTAATCAAAACCCTGTGCCAGGGGCATTGTTTCATTTGAATATCCAAGATGCCATTTACCTATATGAGCCGTGGTATATCCCGCACCCCTGAGCATTTCTGCTATTGTTATCCTTGAAGATGGCATACCTTTATTCCCTGGCCTCGATGATACATTACCGGGAACACCCGCGGAATGTGGGGTCATCCCGGTGAGTATACATGCCCTTGAAGGGGAGCACACTGCTGAACCGGAATAAAACCTGGAAAAACGCACTCCTTCAGATGCAAGTTTATCCATGGCCGGTGTTGCGAGGTCAGTGGCCCCGTATATATTCATATCTACAGAACCCTGGTCGTCGGTGAGGATAATTATGACATTTGGCTTGCTTTCATCATCCTTTTCCTGGTTTACCGAACAGGAAACAAGCAAAGCGCTAAGCGTAATGAAGGTTATTATTTTCATGGTGATGGATGTTTTAATATTGCTAAGATACATTAATCTGGAATAATGGAATAATGGATTAATGGATTGATGATACCTGTATCTCACTTTGCCCTGTGCTCTGAGCTCTGAGCTCTGAGCCCATTGCAGGGCTGCTGATAAACATTTTTATTATCTCCATAATAGCCTAACTTTAGGGGAACTCAAAAACCTGAAAAATGAAAAACACCCGCCGTGAATTTATTAAGATAGGAGGCCTTTCGATAGCAGCCACGGGCCTTGTTGCCCCTTTTTTAAAATCATGTGCAGAGCAGGGCACAGAAAGCGCTGACCATAATCTTCAAAATATGGTTAAAGGTGTCGAACCGCTCACTGAAGAGGATTATCAAAGAAGGCTCGATCGCCTTGTGGATTCTATGATAAAAGAGGATATCGAAGCATTATTTATTGAAGGCAGCACCAACCTGAGATACTTTTTCAATGTATCCTGGTGGCTGAGTGAGAGAACGTTCGGACCGGTCATCAATACAAAGAAGGAACCGGTATGGATATGCCCCGGATTTGAATTTGAAAGGGCAAAGGAACAGATCCCGGTAGGTCATCAAATAAGAACATGGGCTGAGCATGAGTCTCCCTTCGAGCTACTGGCCAGTATAGTGAACGACCTGGGAATTAAAAAAGACAAAATAGCCATGGGCCCTTCAGTAAGAAGTTTCATTTCTGAAGGTTTCCAGAGATCTTTGCGTACTGACCTGATGGATGGAAGCATGGCGGTAAATATGGTAAGGGCCATTAAAACAGAGAAAGAGCTGGGGTATATGGACCTTGCAAATAATATCACAAAAAAAGCATATAAATATGGCTTCAGTAAGCTCGAAGAAGGAATGACAAGGGAAGAACTGGCCAGTCACATAAGGTTTGCTCATTCAGAGATGGGAACAAGTGGAAGTGGAGGACCTTATTTCGGGTTTACGTCGGCTTTCCCACATGGTACAAGCCAGGTAAGACATCTGCATGAAGGGGATATCGTGCTTGTTGATGGAGGATGCTCTGTCGAGGGCTTCAGGAGTGATGTAACACGTACCACTGTATTTGGAAAACCCAGCGATCGCCAGAGGGAAGTGTTCAACGTTGTCCTGAAGGCACAACAGGAGGCTCATAAAGCAATTAAACCGGGAGTTGCATGTGGCGAAATAGACCGGGTGGCCAGGAAAGTGATAGAAGATGCAGGCTTTGGGCCGGGTTATAAATATTTTGCTCACAGGCTGGGACATGGAATAGGGATGGACGGACATGAATATCCCTACCTGGTGAAAGATAATCCCTTATTGCTGGAGCCGGGGATGACTTTCAGCAATGAACCTGGAATTTATATCTACGGCGAATTTGGAGTGAGAATTGAAGACTGCTTTGTTGTTACCGGGGACGGAGCACAAATGCTGGGAGGGATGCTCACTCAGGATATTGAACACCCTTTCGGGGATTAATCATTTGAAACATTATTTCATCTTTAAAGCCCTTATCTCCCCTTATCCAGTCTTTTTTATGTCCTATTTCACGAAAACCTATTTTCTTGAAGAGGGAAATAGAGGGCTTGTTATCTTCAGTAATATTGCAATACAGCTGATGAAGCTTCAGGTGACTGAAACAATAATCAACCAGGCACCTCAGTGACATCTCGGCGTATCCTTTTCTCCTTTCTTCAATATCGGCTAACAAAAGACCCACTCCTGCCCGAAGATGAAAGGGATCAAAGTCAAAAAGATCAATGGTGCCTATGGGTTTTTTGGTTTCGATAATTTCAATCATGAATCTTAGCTGCCCGGTTTCAAAGACACTTTTACCCGAATTCTCAATGTATTTTCTAAGGGTGTATTTTGAAAATGGAGTTAATGTGTTGCTTATCTGCCAGACCGCCGGATCATTCTCCCATTCATAAAGCATGGTGAGGTCTTCCGGTTCGGGGGCTCTGAGTTTGATTTTGTCAAATATCATTTATCATTTCTCCTGAAGACGGTTTTGACCCACAGATCATCCGGATAACCCCGGCTTATTAGCTCATCTCTTCTTCTGTAGGCCCCTTCTTTTGTCTTGAAACTTCCAGTGGTATACCTGTAAAACCTGTTGTCTTCATTGTATACTACTCTAACATCATCAAGATCGAAGAAACTTACGTCAACAGGATTATAAAGCGCTATGAGCTGAACTGTATAATACAGGACATCCTTATTGGTGGAATCTGAATCGCTTACATCCCTTATAATAACATCGGTTATAAGTATAGATGAATCTATGGCCTCCACTTCCTGCACCTTGGAGAAATCTATCTTTTCGATACTTTCAGCCACATAGTTTGGATCAGGTTCGAGAGTTACATCTATAACTTCTTCTTTATTTGGATGGTCCTGGTGAATAGTAAGACTTTCCCTTACCGAGAGGTATCCAAGGCCTTCATATGTAATTGCGTATTCATCCAGCTCAACGCTGAAGCTGTAATAACCTGTTGTTTTGTTCGGATAAGCAATATCCATGGTGTCTTTTACAGTTTCACTGAAGAGTATCACCCTGTAGTTATCATCAAACTCTATTGTTGTATCGCTAAGGCTTACAATGCCTTTTATTTCGTATGTGGGAATAAGTTGCTCCCCTATGGCCAGGTAATAAATGTCTTTTTCCTTGTATCCTTTCACCATTGAATAATATGCATTCCGGCCATTATTAACAGGGTTAAAGAAGAGATCATCATCAGGTGTGTTAATGGGATAGCCCACATTGGTGGGTTTTCCCCGAGCATCTCCTATGTACTTGGAGCTGAATACATCATAACCTCCCATATTCTTGTGACCTTCCGAGCTGAAGTAAAGTACAGTACCGTCATTGCTTATAAAGGGTGTATCTTCGTTAAAAGCGGTATTAATGACAGGGCCAATATTTTTTGCCTTTCCCCATTTACCTTTTGAGTTTTTTTCTGACACATATATATCAAGGCCGCCTTCACCCCCCGGCCTGTTGGAAGTAAAATAAAGCTTGTTTCCGTCAGGTGAAATGCATGCATGCGATTCGAAAAACCTGGTATTGATATTACGGTTCAGTTTCTTTATTTCCGACCAGGATTCATTTTCAAGGTGAGACACATAGATATTACCATCGAAATTATCATTTTTATAGAGGTAAAGTACTGTGCCGTCCATATTAAGGGAGTTTGATGCACAATCGCTTGCTCCTCCAAGTTGTGAGGTGATATCCACCGGCAGGCCCCATTCTCCTCCTTCTTTCTTTAGGTAGTAGATTGTATTTTCCAGTCCTCTTTTTTCAGTATAAACCAGTGTATTACCGTCACCACTGATTGCAGGGTAAACATTCATGGAACCCAGGTTAATGTCAGCACCCAGGTTTTGTTTCTCTAATTCGACAGGATCGTCAAGGAAAGTAAGTGCATTGTGGCATGCACTAATCTGCTGATCAATAAAATCAGCATTTTCAAGCATCTGCTCTTCTGTCATCAGCTCGTTAAGTTCAGCATATGTTTCGAGGGCTTTCTGAAATTCATAGTTTACCCTGTATGCTGAAGCAAGTGCAAAATAGGCTTCCAGTGGTGCCCTGGTTTCCCTGAATGACTCAGGATTTGCATCATAGCTGGCATTTTTCACTGCTTCTTGCAAATAGGGTATTGCCCTGGTTTTCTCATCCGGAATGTGCAGGTAGCAATTGCCTATTTTAAATTTAATATTGGCATTGCCTACCATGTAATCGTCCAATATAAGGTATAGGGGATTTGCAAGCTCATATTCACTGAAGAGGTAATGGGATTCAGCTTCTACAAATATGTCACGTAATTCATTATTCTGGGCATTTGTATTAAGCGAACAAAGGAGAATTATGAAAAACAAAATACTCTTATGCATTGCAGACTTACTTAAAATTTATTAAATAAATATCCTTCTTACCGTATCCTTTCCCCTCCCTGTGAACGGAAATATATCCCGAGCGTCCGTTGTTTAGCGGCATAAAGAATACATCATCGTCAGAGGTATTAATGGGATAGCCCAGATTTTCAGGTTTAGACCAGTTGTCACCTGCTATTTTTTCCGACTTGAAAAGGTCAAAACCTCCCATATTATAATGACCTTGAGAACAGAAGAACAGCTTGTTGCCATTATTACTGAGGAATGCCCTGTCTTCATTGAAGGGGGTGTTTATCTCAGGACCCAGATTCACGGGCTGGCCCCATTCACCGTCTTCGTTTTTATATGATATATAAAGATCAAGTCCTCCCATACCACCGGGCCGGTCGGATGCAAAAATCATTGCCGAGCCATCCTCTGTAACAAAGGCATGTGATTCCCAGTGAGTGGTATTAATAACATCAGAAAGGGGTTCTGCTGGCGTCCATTTCTCACCGTCATACTCACTGAAATAAATGTCGCTTTCCATATCATTGTCCTTCGACAGGTACAAGGTATTTCCCTTATCTGCAAGGCAGGAGATATAAAGATCCCCATCTGATCTGAGGTCAGGAGTAATATTTACAGGAGTGCTCCACCTGTTTCTTTCTTTCAGGGAGAAAAATACAGCATCATAGAATTTCAGTGAAGTCATATATGCAAACCGTGATCCGTCAGCAGAGATTATAGGATTGAAGTTGTCATTTTCGTCATTAAACAGATCCCCTGCATTTTCCTCTTCATATTGTACAGGATTTTCCATTATACTCTTTGCATTATCGCAAACTTTTATCTGGTGTTCGATAAACAGGATGTTATCGGTATCCTCTTCCAGCAATGTCTCACGATATTTTTTATATGCCTCTTTTGCCTTTTCGAACTGATAATTTATCCTGTAAGCATTACCAAGATAGTACCAGGCAGTATAGGGTGCTGTTTTCTGGCGAAGTGATCCCTCCCGGTACGATGCTTCAGAGTTTCTTGCTGCTTTTTCAAGGTAATCGATTGCCAGGTGTTTTTTGCCGGTAATACCAAGATAACACATACCTATCCTGAAGGCGAGGTTATGATTTTCCGGATAAGTCTTGTATAATTCAAGGTAATATGGCAGGGCATCATTATAATCTTCGAACATCAAGAAATACTCAGCTTCAAGAAATGTTTCCTGGTCTCTTTTAAAGTTCTGTGCTGAGAGATCCACATTAATAATCAATATAATAATTGACACACTTATCAGTACTCGATTCATATCCCCGAAGATTTGATCATAACAAAAATATTAAAATATTAATAATATAAAAACCTGATCTGACATATGCAATGCCAGGTTTTTATATCATTTCAGCTTAATCATTTTTCTTTTTTCTCCTTGATAGTCCAAAGATAACTAAGGCTATAGCCACGCCACCAAGCAGGATCCACAGTACCCAGATATTCCGGCTTTCCTTAATTTTCAAATAATCAACAATGTCCTGGGCTGTCTTTTCGGAGGCATTAATCAATTTTGCAAAAGCCTCAAACACTTCTTCTTTACTATAGCCGAGTTTGTCGGCATTGCTGAGAAGATAATCAATTATTCCTTCCGGGCTATTATCCTGCAGTTTGCCGGGATCGATACTTTCAAGTGCTTTTTTCAGGTTAGGACCGGCAAATTCGGCCAATCTTTTAATATATTCCTCAGCATCATCAGCGGAATCTGCTGACATTGCAGCAATCAGCCTTTCAAGAAGTTCTTTCTCGGTGCCGTCTTCAATGGCTACTGAATAAAGTGCCTGAAGCCATTCCCCTGCATTCTTTATTTGTTTTTCATTGGTTTTCTGAATGGCATCTTGCATTTGTTTTGTTTCCTCGGTCGTACTCGCCTCACTTATAACCTCACCCATCCGGTCGATCGATTCTGTTTCTCTGGCCTGCACTGCTTCCAGGCTATCAAGAGTTTTTTGTTGTGCTATCAGTTCCTGTGGCTCCGGCTCGGCAATAACAGGTTCTGTGATGTCGGGTTCTATTTTAACCGGTTTGCTGACCAGGAATCTATAATTTTTCACAGTTACATTATTGAAACGGTCTTTTATGGTGAACTTAAGGTTATTATCACCTGTCAGTGCCTGTGTTTTATATATAAATGTCGGATCATTAATATAAAACTCTTCAGTTTTCACCAGGCTGTCGTTCTGCCAGTGTTCCACGATAAGCATTGATCGGGGTTCGAGTTTCAGATCAAGAGTGACCGTATCCCCATAGAGGTAAATGAGAAAATCACTTATTTCGGGCAGTAGTATATCAGCTATATAATCGGTTTTACCCAGTTCCTGGGCAGGTAGTGTAATACTGTCCCCGGGATGTGTCAGGGCGAGATTGATATCTTTCACTATCTTCTCTGAGCCTTCTGATTCATAAATAATTTTATAATTGCCATGAGGTAGCTCAAAGTGATATTTTCCTGTATATGGATCGGAATAAACAACCACCAGTGTATCAAGGTATGGTTTATCGAGGGCACTTATCCTGACGCTGTCTTCATACTGGCTGAGGAGATCCTTCAGTTTCACCATTCCCCTGACGTAAAAATTTCTGGGGTGATCATTGTTGAACACCTCAACCCTGAAAATGTCTTCTCTTCCGTACCCATCGGGATCAAATTCTGATATATAAGCCAGGTAACCTTCTTTTACGGTTGAGAAAAACAGGTCATCGTCGGTTGTATTTAATGGATAACCCATATTCACCGGCGTTGACCATTTATTATCATCTATTTTTGTGGAATAGAAGATATCATGTCCTCCCATGTTGAAATGTCCTCTTGAGCTGAAGAACAGTACCTTTCCCGTATGGTCCAGAAAGGGTGTTTCTTCATTAAAAGGAGTGTTTATGGTAGGTCCAAGGTTAACAGGCGGACCCCACTCCCCGAGACTGTCTTTTTCGGAGACGTATATATCCAGGCCTCCGTATGTTCCTTTCCTGTTGGTGGTAAAATATAGTTTTTCGCCGTCACCGGAGACGCATGCGTGTGATTCCCAGTATTTAGTGTTTATATTTTCATTCAGTTTAACAGCAGGAGACCATCGGTCATTTGAATAGTGACTCACATAAATATTACCATCATAGCCATCGTCCCGGTAAATATAAAGTTCATTCCCATCGGGCGACAGGCATGTTGGATATCCGTCATCGATAAGAAGTTCTTCCTGTAATTGTTTTATAGAGGTCCATTTACCGTTTATCTTCTTTGCATAGAAGATACCTTCATAGAATGGCAGTTCCCGGGTAAATACCATTGTTTTTTCATCAGCTGACACTACCGGGCTTACATCTGACCTCTGCCCGTTAATCAATTCCCCCTGGTTCTCGCGTTTGAGATACAGGGGTGTTTTCATAAGAGTTTTTGCATTCTGACAGGCTTCTATCTGTTGTTTTACAACGGTTGAGTCATAGGTGTCATAGTCCATGCCCTCGTAAAATACCCGGTATGTCTCCAGTGCTTTATCAAGCTGGTTAGATATTCTGTAGGCTGTGCCAAGGTAAAAAAGGGCATCATATGGTGCTTCTGTCTCCCTGAATCTTCCTTCTCTGTATCTGGGATTTATTTGCTTTACCGCATCCTGCAGGTAGGGTAGGGCTTTCCCTTTTTCCCCCGGGATGTTCAGATAACATAATCCGATACGGTATTTATAATTATAATTCTCAGGGTTTATATCCAGGAGATTCAGGTAAAGTGGTAGGGCATCTTTATATTCTTCGAAAAGGAACCACGACTCGGCCTCGTAAAACATATCCTTGATTTCCCTTCGGCGTTGGGCTGTTAAAATTGTTGAGTTAATGAGCAGGGCAATCAATAGCAGTTTAAAAGCCTGTTTGTTCATCTGTGTGAGGTTTCATTTCTCCAAATCTACTAATATTAAGACAATATTAAAAAAAAAAGAGTCAATAAATATGGGGCTGTTTCATAAGTCTCATTTTTTTGTCATCCTGAACGAAGTGAAGGATCTAAATTACTGGTATTCAGTATGGAGGTTGTCTTACGGCGAGCTCATACCGAATTCTCGGGATTGGATTCTTCGCTAACGCTCAGAATGACAGTTTTAAGACAGAGTCAATAAATATAATCCTTAATTTTCATCTGTCAAGAATTTTAAAGTGAGAGGTCTTCAATGAATTTATTTTCCATAAATGACTCAAGGTTTTCCTTTATTTTCTTGAGGAACAGACCCCCAAGTGCTCCGTCGACCACCCTGTGGTCATAGCTGAGTGATAAGTACACTATATTTCTTATTCCTATTGCATCTCCCGATGCTGTTTCAATTACTGCCGGCATTTTTTTGACAGCTCCTATACCCAGTATTGCTGCCTGTGGCTGGTTTATTATGGGTGAGCCCATAAGTGTGCCAACCGTACCGTAATTTGTAATGGAAAATGTTCCACCGGTGATTTCTTCGGGCTTTAGTTTATTGTTCCTGGCTCTTTCAGCCAGGTCATTTACTTCGCGTGCCAGGCCGATAATGCTTTTTTCATCTGCTTTCTTGATTACGGGAACAATAAGATTACCATCGGGCAGGGCAGTAGCCATACCGATATTTATGTTTTTTTTCTTTATGATCCTGTCTTCGTCAACGCTTACATTGATCATCGGTACCTGCCTGATAGCCCGTGCTGTAGCCTCTAAAAAGATCGGGGTCAGGGTGATCTTAATTCCTTCTTTCTTAAAAAAGCTGCCTTTTATTTTCTCCCTCCAGTTCACTATATCAGTGACATCCACATCGATGTAAGATGTTACATGAGGTGATGTTTTCTTTGATTTCACCATGTGTTCGGCAATAAGCTTCCTTACCCTGCCCATTTCGATAATTTCATCACCTTCGGCAGTAACTCCAGATGCCTTTGGAGTAGCGGTTTTCTCCGGGCTTTTCCCGGCTTCTACGGTTTTGGCAGTTTCTTCTTCTTCCCGGGGTGGCCTGGATTCAGCTTTGCGGGAAGAAATATATTTCATCATGTCATCCTTTGTAATTCTCCCGTCCATGCCCGAGCCTTCAATACCATCCAGTTCGGAATAGCTGATATTTTCTTCTGCGGCTATCTTCCTCACAAGAGGTGAGAGATACTTACCTTCCGGTGTTCTGCTCTTCATCACTTCTGTTTCCTTTTCTTCTTCTTCTTTCTGTGAAAGATATGTAGATGAGGCCTTCTTTATTTCGTCGAAATCTTTTTCAACTTCAGGAGCTGATTCTTCTGATGAAGTTTCAATGGCATCGCTTTCAATATATGCAAGTATATCACCTGCTTTTGGAACATCCCCTTCCTTAAATGCTATATTTTTAAGCACCCCTGAAGCTGGAGCAGGTATCTCGGTATCCACTTTATCGGTGGCTACTTCAACTACAGGATCGTCTTCTTCCACTTCGCTTCCTTCAGTGATGAGCCATTTGGTAATGGTTGCTTCAATAACGCCCTCACCCATTGCCGGTAAGTAAATCTCAATTTTTCCCATTTGCTTTTGAGTTCGATTTCTAACTATTAAACAAATAAAATCAAAAATGTTTCAAACAGGTGAGCTTATATTGATCTATGTAAGTTACTACATAGATTCTTTGATGACCGCTGCCAGCCTTTCCACTCCTGCAGTGATTGTCTCTTCGTCACAATAAGAAAAGTTTATCCTCATTGTATTTTTCCCGCAGTCGTTGCAATAGAAAGCAGAACCTTTAACAAAGGCTACATTTTTTTCTATTGCCAGGTTTAACAGGTCATCGGCATTCATATCGTCCGGGAGGGTCATAAAGAGGAATAGTCCGCCCTCGGGTTTTGTCCATTTAACGCCTTCAGGCATATACTTCTCAAAACAGCTGAGCATATGATCGCGTCGTGATTTGTACAGTTTGATGGTATTGACAAGGTTTTTATCAAGCAAGCCCCGTTTCATGTATTCAGCTACTATTTTCTGGACAAGAACCGGGGAGCAGAGATCAGCTGACTGCTTGGCCATCAAAAACTTATCAATTATTTCCGGATTCCCCAGTATCCATGCTATGCGGAATCCGGGAGCCAGTATTTTGGAGAATGTGAATAGTGTTATCACTCTTCCTTCTTTATCAATCTCGTACATTAGTTTTTGAGCTTTACCTTCGAAACGTATGTCCCTGTAGGGGCTGTCTTCCATAACAAGCAGGTCATATTTTGAAGCTATCCTGAGTATTTCTTCCCTTCGTGATTCAGGCATGGTGATTCCTGCGGGATTTTGAAAATCAGGGATGACATAGATAAATTTAACCTTTACATCATCTTTTTTCAATTGTTCAAGTGTTTTCTCCAGTTCATCGGCTCTCATCCCATAATCATCGAAAGGGATGCCTTCCAGGCGTGCCCCGTAAACATTGAAAGCAGATAAGCCTCCCAGGTAGGAGGGCAAGCCGCATATAACACAATCGCCGGGATCTATAAATATTTTGGATAAAATATCGAGTGCCTGCTGTGATCCTGTGCTAATTGCCAGATTGTCATGGCCGACAGTAAGTCCCTGTTCTTTATGCCTTTTGAGTAACATCTCCCTGAGATCGCGATCTCCTTCTGTGGTACCGTATTGAAGGGCTGAGGGCCCCTGCGTATCAAGTATAAATGATGTTATTTCCTTTATTTCACTCACAGGAAAGGAATCAGGTGATGGCAGGCCTCCTGCAAAAGATATCATTTCAGGATTCTGTAAAAGTTTCAATATCTCCCTGATGGCAGACCTCTTCATTGATTTTGCTGATTTTGACAGCTTATTATTTATATCCGGTGACATAATGTTTGTGTTTAGTTTAATAAATAAAATATGTATTTATCTAAGATAAGAATAATTTGAATCAAGAGCAATGGCATCGAATCAACAGGAGTTTATTTATTTCGGTATTTCAAAAGGAGTGCGGTTTACTATTGACCTGCCGAGCGTAATCTCATCAGTATATTCCAGTTCATCTCCTATGGCTACTCCTCTTGAAAGGGATGTTATTTTAATATCATAAGGGAGAAGCCTCCGGTAGATATAATAATTTGTCGTGTCACCTTCCATGGTTGTGCTCAAAGCTAATATAACCTCTGCAACACCTCCTGTTTTTACTTTTTCTTCCAGTTGATCGATATTGAGATCGGAGGGTCCCACGCCATCCATTGGGGATATTATACCCCCGAGGACATGGTATACTCCCCTGTACTGCGCGGTGTTTTCAATTGCAATAACATCCCTGATATTTTCAACAACGCATATTATTGATCTGTCTCTTGACTTGTCACTGCATATATCACATATTTCGGTGTCAGAAATATTGTAGCATATCTTACAGTATTTAATCTCCTTTTTAAATTTTATTATGCTTTCACCAAAGCGTTCCACATCAGATTCATTTTGCCTTAAAAGGTGCATAACCAGTCTGAATGCGGTTTTTTTTCCTATTCCGGGCAGAGAAGCAAACTCATTAACCGCGTTTTCAAGTAGCTTTGATGGATAATCAGAGAATGTCATATGCTATTTTTTTCCTTCGCAAGTTAAAGAATTAGTGTATTAAATTAATAATTTTAATTTTTTCTCTCGGGGGTTTTTATTATCCTTGCCAAAATTTTCCATATGAGCCCGGCATTAATTCTGGCAATAATTTTACTTTATTTCAGCTTTTTGCTTCTTATAGGCTGGGTCACCGGCCGCAAGGCCGACAGCGAAAGTTTTTTTATTGGCAACCGTATGTCTCCTTGGCTTATAGTGGCTATAGGCATGCTGGGTGCCTCATTATCGGGTGTTACTTTTATCTCCGTTCCCGGCTGGGTACTTGACAGCCAGATGTCATATATGCAGATGGTTTTTGGCTTCCTGGTAGGATATACGGTTATAGCCGAGGTGCTGCTTCCCCTCTATTACAAGCTCAGGCTTACGTCAATATATACCTACCTGGAAAAACGTTTCGGCCATTTTTCATATAAGACGGGATCTTCATTTTTCCTCCTTTCGCGTACAATAGGGGCATCATTCAGACTCTTTCTCGTTGCAATTGTCTTGCAATTTACCATTTTTGATGCGTGGAATATACCATTTGCAGTAACCGTTATTATTACTCTGATATTCATCTGGCTCTATACTTACAAGGGTGGAATAAAGACCATTATCTGGACTGATACTCTGCAGACCATTTTTATGCTCACTGCGGTTATCCTTACTGTGATTTATATTTCCAGGTCAATGGACATGACACTGGGGTCCATGATTGAAACGGTCAAAGATAATGAACTGTCAAAGATTTTCTTTTTTAAAGATTTTAATGATGAACGGCACTTTGCAAAACAATTTTTCGGGGGGATGTTCATTACCATAGTTATGACAGGCCTTGACCAGGATATGATGCAGAAAAACCTGAGCTGCCGTAATTTAAGTGATGCAAAAAAGAACATTTATACATACAGCATTGCCTTCGTCCCCGTTAATTTGATCTTCCTGGTACTGGGAGTTCTGCTTGTGATATATACTTCATTCGCGGGTATGTCCATACCGGAGCAGCCTGATAACCTTTTCCCTCTTGTGGCCACAAGGGGTGGATTAGCTCCTGCAGTAAGCATATTTTTTATACTCGGCTTGATAGCAGCTGCCTATTCGAGTGCCGATTCTGCGCTTACTGCTCTTACCACGTCATTCACAGTTGACATACTTGGTAAAGGGGGTGAGAAAGAATCGGTATTGAAAAAGGTGCGTTTCCGGGTACATATAATGTTTTCTTTCATTCTCATGGCAGTAATTATGGTTTTCAGGCTTATTAATGACGAGAGTGTGATAAGCACATTATATACAGTTGCAGGTTATACTTATGGTCCACTGCTGGGGATGTTTTCATTTGGACTATTTACAAAGTGGCAAGTACGTGACCATCTTATGCCCTACGTTGCAATTGCTTCTCCCCTGATATGTGTTCTGCTTAATATTTTCTCAGAAAGATTATTCTGGGGATATAAATTCGGCTTTGAACTGTTGATTGTTAACGGACTTGTCACTTTTATTGGCATGATGATCATTCGCCGGAGGAACTTCCGAGAGGGAAACGGTAAATGATGTAATAAGATACTGCCGGTACAATACCGCTGTCTGTACTTCCCATGCCAGGAATGTAAACCGCTTTTTTTTCATTTTTGCCCGATGAATATATAAGGGTACGCAGCTTAACAGACCATCCTATAAGAAAATTCTTTGCTAATTCTGTTTTTACGCCGCCCTGTATTTCAAGGAAATGGGCATGAACTGAATTTTTTGGGATTGATGCATTAACCCTCCCCCAGTAATTGTCAATGCTTATGAAAGGTGTTTCCTGTTCAAAAACAGAAATGCCGTACCTTATGCCTATACCTGCAAAGTGATTGATTTTGGAAGCTACAGGTGCAAGCATTCCTATATCTGTGCCGATTCTCAAAAAAAAGCCTTCGTTGTGATATTCATAATTGTATTGATCATAAGTATATGACGAATAACCGGGTTCGCAGACAATATAATATTTATGATTTAACCTGTATGACAGATGACCTTCGAAATTATACTTTGAATTATCCATCGCATATAGAGCAGGCCCTATTATGTCAATTCCAGCACTGATTGATTTTCTGGCTTTTACTGTGTCTGCTTCCTGTGCGGTGGTAAGCAGCGAGCATATCAGCAGGGAGATGCTAAAAGATAATTTGAATATTCTCTTCATCACCTGGATTTACTGGTTTATTTATAATTAATATATCCATTATGTCATTCTGAGTATGTTGTATTTCTTCCAGTTCATGGAGGTAAATATAGCCACAGGCACCCGATACGAACTTCAGCCTTGACGCATAATAGATTGTAATGGTATCTGCACGTCCGCCATTGATAAAAGCAAAAGAGCAGCTTGTGGCAGATGGGTTGAGAGGGAGGTCTATTTTTTTCAGCGTTGACATTGAGCAGATTGACGAATCAGGGATGTTCAAGCCGTAGATATCCAGACTGTCAATGCTAAGCTGTTCACCCGATTCGTCGGAGTAGAACACAGTCCGCATCATTACCTCGGTATTCTCATTACAACTTTCCTTTGTGCAGGCATTGTTGAATACAAGCAGGGCAATTAATAAGGCGGGGAGAAATATATTTTTCATCATTTGAAAACAAAGGTATTCAAAAGTATGAAAAATGAATTTCTCAAAAAAGCTTTGTTCCTGCTATGAGGTTAAACTGTCAATTCTTTTTCTGCTTAAAGATCTGACTTATTGTTTCTTGATATTTATTCATAATCTCATCCCTCCTAAGCTTAAGGGTAGGGGATAATTCACCTGTCTCGGTTGACCATTCTTCTTTGATGATCCGGAATCTTTTTATCTTCCCATGGTCACCAAGGGACCTGTTCAGTTTTTCAACCTCCTTGTTCAGGAGATTTATGACCTCTGGTTTTTTTATGAGCTCGGCGTTATCCCGGAACTGTATATTTTCTTCAGAGCACCAGTCGTGGAGGTGTTTAAAATTGGGTGATATGAGTGCACTGGCAAATTTTTGATTTTCGCCTATCACCATTGCCTGTTCAATAAATATTGACTCTTTTAATTTATTTTCGATCATCTGCGGAGCAATATACTTACCCGCCGACGTCTTGAATATTTCTTTTTTCCTGTCAGTTATCTTAAGCCATTTTCCTTCAACAAGGGTGCCTATATCCCCTGTATGCACCCACCCTTCACTGTCAATTATTTCTTCTGTCATCTCCTTGTCTTTATAGTAACCAATCATTACATTGGGCCCTCTGGTCAGTATTTCCCCGTCTTCTGCTATTTTTACTTCAACGCCAGGTATGGGCGGACCTACTGTCCCAAACATTATTTCGCCTTTCTTGAAAACATTCGCAGTAATCACCGGTGACGTTTCGGTTAAGCCATATCCTGCAAGTATGGGTAAACCGGCTGCCCAGAATATTCGTTCAAGCCTCGGCTGTATTGCAGCTCCGCCTGAAACAATAATTTCAATATTTCCCCCTAATGCTTCTCTCCATTTACTGAATATCAGCTTATTGGCAATGGCAAGCTTTGCTTTGTAAAATATGCTTTTACCTTCTAGTTCATATTTCAATCCCATCTTAACCGCCCAGAAGAATAGTTTTTTCTTTATTCCTTTCAGAGCTTCCCCTTTACTCATGATACCATCATAAATCTTTTCCATGAGGCGGGGTACAGTATTCATTACCTGGGGTTTAACTTCTTTAATAAGTTCAGTGATCTGGCCCATGCTCTCAATGTAATATACACTAATACCCTTGTACTGGAAATGGTAATTTACCATTCTTTCGTAAATATGGCATAGGGGAAGAAAACTCATGGCAGTGTCTCCAAATCCCAGGTGATGAATGTCATTTACCCCAAGGCAGTTTGAAACAAGGTTATTATGCGACAACATTACCCCTTTCGGTTTGCCTGTTGTTCCCGAGGTATATATGATAGTGAGCAGGTCATCAGGGGTAATTGATTCTTTTGTTCTTAGTACTTCATCCCTGTATTTCTCTTCATTATTCCTTCCAAGGTCAAGTAATTCGCTGAAATGCTTAAGCCCTTCAATCTCGTCAAAAGAATATATGTCCTTAAAGTTATTAAGTTCTGACAGTATGGGCTCCACTTTTTTATAGATTGTTTTATTTGAGAGGATGATCACTTTCACCTCTGCATGATTAAGGACATATAAATATTCCTCAGGTCCAATGGTGGGATAAACCGGGACGTGTACCATCCCGCACTGGGATAGCGCCATATCAACAAAGCACCATTCCGGACGGTTTCCGGTAATTGTGGCTACTTTATCCCCTTTATCAAGGCCAATTGCCATTAAGCCGTAACTTACCAGGTTAACATGATCGCGGTAATCTTCGGTTGAGTAAGTTTTCCATTCCTCCTTTATCTTGCCCGCAACGGCTACTTCCCTTGAGTATTTTTCAATGTTCCAGTCAATAAGATCAAAGGTTCTTCTTACTTCCATGGTTTTCTAGTTTTTAATCGTAAGACAATTCTACAAAAATTTTTCGAACAATTAAAAAAGAATGTTATCGAACATAGAATAATACATTTGCTTTGTTGCATAAAAAGAGCGTGTCAGATATAAATCGACAGGTGAAAATTTTTCGACTGACTTTGTATTGCAGGGTATTTAGCCTAGTGATTCCTTAATAATATCCCTGATATTTTGAAGTGCACGTGGAATTCCTTCGGGATTACTTCCTCCTGCCGTTGCCATAAAGGGTTGTCCACCGCCACCACCTTTTATATGGGACGCAGCATTTCTGATAATATCGCCTGCATGTATCTTTTTCTGCCTTACAATATCATCACTAACCATCATAAGCAAATGTGCTTTATTCCCTATATGTGCACCTATGGCAAGTATTATATCATCATTTGATGACCTGATCATATGGGCTATTTTCTTTAATATCTCTACAGAATCGGTTTGTATCTGCTGAGCTATAAATTGTACTCCATTTATCTCTTCGGATTTTTTTAGAAGCTCATCACGCAATGTTGCCGATGCATTAGCTTCCAGTTTTTCTATTCTTTTATTCAGGTCGCTAACCTGGGCTATCAGCCTGGCTATTGCATCAGGTATATCTTTTGAGCTGGTGAGCATATTACTCACTTCGTCGAGTATAGCCAGTTTGTGATTAACATAGTCCAGTGCATGTTCGGACGTGACTGCTTCTATTCTTCTTATACCCGCAGCTATGGCACTCTCGGATACGATTTTGAAAAGGCCTATCTCGCCGGTAGCTTCAACATGAGTACCACCGCAAAGTTCCAGCGATTCATCAAATCCTACCACCCGCACTTTATTGTCGTATTTCTCACCGAAAAGTGCGACGGCTCCCTTATCAAGGGCTTCATCCACAGGTAATTCATCAATGACCCTGGCGGGAATATTCTTCCTTATCATCTCATTTACAAGCTTTTCAATAGTGCTTATTTCTTCACCTGTAATTTTTTTGAAATGGCTGAAATCAAAGCGCAGTCTTTCATCATTAACCAGTGAGCCCTTCTGTTCTACATGATCACCAAGGGTTTTTCTCAATGCATAATGCAGCAGGTGAGTGGCCGTATGGTTTTTTGCCGTTGCAGAGCGTTTCCTTTTATCTACTACTGCTTCATAAGGATTTTCAGGATCTTTTGGAAGAGATTTACTTATGTGGATTATAAGTTTGTTTTCCTTTACGGTGTCAATGATATCGATTTTTTCTTTCCCGTTTGTTATGTAGCCTTTATCACCTGCCTGTCCGCCGGATTCGGCATAAAAAGGTGTTTTGTCAAATACCAGTTGGTATAATGCCTTGCCTTTAGTCTTTATTTTACGATAACGGGTAAGCCTTATTTTATCGGTGGTCTTTTCATAGCCGGTAAATTTGGTTCCCTGTTGATCAATGAGTATTTCCCAGTCTGTTGATTCTTTAACTGCATCAACCTTTGACCTTTGCTTTTGTTTTTCCATCTCTTCCTCGAATCCTGAGAGATCAACCGTCATGTCGTTTTCTTTTAGTATCAGCTGGGTGAGATCAAGGGGAAAACCATAAGTGTCGTAAAGCGTAAAAGCATCTTTGCCGGGTAATATATTCTTATCATTTGCTTTTAGTTCGGCAATACGCCTGTCAATTAATCGTATACCTTTGCCCACGGTATTGAGGAAAGTTACTTCTTCCTGCCGGATTATGGCCGTGATCTGTTTTTGTTGTGCCTTCAGTTCCGGGAAGGAATCGCCCATTACATTAACCAGTATGGGTACCAGTCTGTATATAAAAGGATCTTCCTGTTCAAGGTAATTGAAACCATATCGGATTGCCCTCCTGAGGATTCTGCGTATCACATAACCCGCTTTGTTATTTGAAGGTATCTGACCGTCAGCAATAGAGAAAGATATAGCTCTCAGGTGGTCGGCAATAACATGCAATGCAACATCGGTGTCCTTACTCTCACCATATTTAATACCTGTTATGGCAGATATTTCATTTATCAGAGACTGGAAGATGTCAGTGTCATAATTGGATTTCTTACCCTGCACCACCATACAGAGTCTTTCAAAGCCCATGCCTGTATCAATGTGATTTTCAGGTAATAGTTCCAGGGAACCATCAGCTTTGCGGTTATACTGTATAAAAACCAGGTTCCATATCTCAATAACAAGCGGATGGTCTTTATTAATAAGGGCATGACCGGGCACGGCCTGGCGTTCATTCTTGTTTCTCAGGTCAACATGTATTTCAGAGCACGGTCCGCATGGTCCCGTATCGCCCATCTCCCAGAAATTATCTTTTCTGGATCCTTCTAATACCCTGTTTTTAGGATTTTTGAAACATTTTTCCCAGTAAGTGGCAGCCTCATTATCCCTTCCTATTTTTTCGTTCTTGTCGCCCTCAAAAACAGTGGCATATATGCTATCTTCCGGGATATTAAGTACGGTAGTAAGAAATTCCCATGCCCATTCTATTGCTTCCTTCTTGAAATAATCCCCAAATGACCAGTTACCCAGCATTTCGAACATGGTGTGATGATATGTGTCATGTCCAACTTCCTCAAGATCATTATGTTTACCCGATACCCTCAGGCATTTCTGGGTGTTGGCAATACGTTTTGTAACAGGCTTTTCATTGCCCAGGAAAATATCTTTAAACTGGTTCATTCCTGCATTGGTAAACATGAGCGTAGGGTCATTCTTAAGGACCATCGGGGCTGATTCAACTATAGTATGTCCTTTCTCGGTAAAAAAATCAAAAAATTTTTTTCTTATTTCTTTTGAATCCATTTAACTCCTGCTCCGTTAAAATGATGAAAACCTAATGGTTTGTAAAATTAGTTTATTTAAATTAGATTTGTTACACCCCAGGGGGAAAAACATATTGTGAAGATCCTGATGTTACGAAAGAAGTACTTACTTGATAAGAAAGAAGTAATTTATAAGGAATTCAATCTTTCTTTCACCCAGAAGCTGGCAAGGTTCAGTCTTATATTACTTGCCTCAATTATCCTGGCCACTTGTTATGGCCTTGCTTTCAAGCATTTTTTCGGCTCACCAAAGGAGAAAAAACTACAATCGGAACTGGAAGATATACGGCTAAAGTATAAATTACTGGAGAAAGAATTTGAAACCATAGAAAGTAAATTGGACGATATAGCGGCAGCGGAAGACAACATTTACAGGCCGGTTTTTGATATGGAACAGATTTCTTCCTCTTTCAGGCAGTCAGGCTATGGTGGTACAAGGAAGTATAAGGAGCTTGAAGGATATGAGAATGCCGATATATTAATCTCAGCGAGCAAAAAAGTTGATGAACTTCTCAGAAGGACCTATATACAATCACGATCATTCGATGATATTATCCCGGTAGCTTCAGACTGGAAAAATAAGTGGGAACATATACCCTATATACGTCCTGTAAATGTAAATATACCACTGGGCGATGGATTGAAGTTCAGGGAACAACATCCCGTTCTGGGGAGCCCAAGGTGGCATCACGGCCAGGATTTCCAGGCTCCTGCAGGCACTGAAGTGTTTGCAAGTGGTAAGGGTGTTGTCAGAAGGTCGGGATGGAGCCCCTTCGGTTTCGGCAACATGGTGGAAATAGATCATGGTTATGGCTTCAAAACAATATACGGTCATCTTAGTGCAGTTGAAGTAACTGAAGGTCAGGAGGTTGCCAGGGGTGACCTAATTGGTTTGTCTGGCAGTACAGGCATATCATCAGGCCCTCATTTACATTACGAAATACACTATAACGGCAAGATACAAAACCCCTTGTATTTTTTTAACGATGACCTTTCCCGGGAAGAGTATAATGAAATGATAGATGTTCTTGGCAAAGACTATTTCAATTAGCTAAATCCCATAACTTTTTATGGTATGTTAATAATTTTCACTCAAACGAATTACGTAATCATTTAGATTTAATATATTTATGTTACCTTTGCGCAGTATTTTAGAATATGGCTAAAATAAAATACAAATATAACCCGGAATCCTTATCCTTCGACAGGATAAAAATGACCTTTAGTGAACGCTTCCTGAGATTTTTGACTTATTTTACGGGTTCCCTTATTCTCGCTGTGTTGTATGGGATTATTTTTACCTTCCTTTTTGATTCACCCAAAGA
>JAYEGY010000132.1:0-31229 GCA_034659275.1 Bacteroidota bacterium
TAGCACTACTGAACACTAACAATGAAAAAATCATTGTAAGTTTCTTCATAGATTTAAGTTTTAGATTAGCAAAATAATGGTTAAAGGTATAATATTATTTTAAAAAACAAGCAAGCCCGAAAAAAAATAATAGTCACACAGCATCAGACCAGGCAAATGGGGAAGATTATGAAGTATTAATTATGAGTTATGATTTATGAGTTATGAGTTATGAACCGAGTTCCGAATCCTGGATTCGAGGATCCCGAAAGGCTTTAGCTTCTTCGGGGTGGTTTGTGATTGTGGCCAGCCCGCCTTCGCTTGGTACGGATCTTCCACCTTCGCCTTTAAGGCTACGGTGGACAGAGGGAGATCCGCGCCAGCGAAAACTCGGTATCCTCGGTTTCATCATTCCAATTCATAAACTTTTAAGTAAATTTACACTTAAACTCTAAAACTAATTGTAAAATGAAATACATACTATTTACAGGTTCTTTGATAATATTGACAGGACTGGCAGGATGCAGGAAAGCGCCTGACAGGCCTCTTTACCCTGTTAACCCCAAGCCTTTGGCACAGGAGGCATACATCAAGCTGCCCCTTGGCAGTGTACGTCCGGAAGGTTGGTTGCTGGACCAACTGCGTATACAGGCAGACGGCCTTACCGGTCACCTGGATGAATTCTGGGAAGACCTCGTTGATTCAGGATGGAAAGGTAAGGGAGGTGAGTCATGGGAACGTGGACCGTATTACCTGGACGGTCTTGTGCCACTGGCATATATCCTCAATGATAACAGGTTAAAGCTCAAAGTAGAAGAATGGATGGACTTTATACTGAACAGTTCGGAACCTGGCGGATGGTTCGGTCCCGAAACCACCACTGACAGGTGGCCCCTTGCAGTGGCTTCCAAGGTGTTGATGCAATATTACGAAGCAACAGAAAACCAGAAGGCACTGGATGTAATTACAGCTTATTTCAGGTATCTCCATGAGAACGAGCCGGACTGGCCCGATAAGGAATGGAGGGGAGTGAGGGCAATGGAACATGCCGTTATTGGTTACTGGCTGTACAAAAGACTCAAAGAACCGTGGATACTCGAAACCATTGAATCAATACAGAAAAACAGTTTCGACTGGGCTGAATACTACTATACCTTTCCATGGGATTCAAGTGCTGTTGCAGAAGGGTTGATACCCCATAACTGGCAGGCCGAAGGACTCACGGCACACGTGGTTAATAATGCCATGGCAATCAAATACCCAGGTTTATGGTACCAGCAGTCAGAGGATGAAAGATACAAGGAAGCTGTCTTTACAGGCATAGAAAAGTATACCAGGCACCATGGACAGGCTGCCGGCAGGTTCTCAGGCGATGAACACCTGTCGGGTAAAAGTCCCGCACAGGGTACCGAGTTGTGTGCGGTCGTGGAATATATGTATTCCCATGAGAAACTGTTCGGCATATTCGGTGATATTTCACTGGCCGACAGGCTCGAATACCTTGCCTACAACGCACTGCCCGGTACGATGACGGCTGACGGGTGGGCCCACCAGTACGACCAGCAGTCAAACCAGGTACTGGTAAGCGTTGCTGAAAGAGGCTGGAGCACCAACAGGGAAGAGTCAAACATATACGGCCTCATGCCCAATTATCCCTGCTGCCTGGCCAACATGCACCAGGGATGGCCTAAATTCGTTGAGCATATGTGGATGGCAAGCCATGATAATGGACTGATAGCAGTTGCATACGGACCATCATCAGTGAGGGCAAAAGTAGGTAAGGGTTCAACAGTCAGGATAAAAGAGGAAACAAACTATCCTTTCGATGGTAAGATAGTATTTAAAGTACTAAGCGATAAAAAGGTGGAATTCCCTATTTACCTAAGGATACCAGGGTGGAGTGAAAAAAGCACCATTGAATATAAAGATGAGACAATAAATGCGAGGGGGGGCGAAATAATAAAACTAAACGGCAAATGGGTAAATGGTGATTCAATAACTCTCAATATACCATTTAATATCAGGGCAGAAAGAAGGTACAATAATTCCATTTCAATATTACGGGGTCCACTGTATTATTCACTCAGGATAGGAAAAGAATATACAGAAGCCGAAATGAGCTATAAGGAATATGATTATATGGGAGCAGCAGACTGGCAGATAACACCAGCCACAGACTGGAATTATGGTTTGCTTGTTGATGAAAAAGATCCCGGTGCCAGCATAAGAGTTGAAACCCATTCCATAAGCAAATACCCCTTCGCCGATAAGGGCGATGTGCTATGGTCTGCTGAACAGCAAGGGCACATAACCTGGGATAAAGAGGCACCGGTGGTCTTAAAGGTCCAGGGTGTGCAAATACCGGGATGGGGACTGGAAAATAACTCGGCAGCCGATCCGCCTTACAGCCCGGCAGATGCAAAGGGAGAAAAAGTAGAACTGGAGCTGGTACCCTATGGCAGCGCCAAGCTGAGGATAACGGAGTTTCCGGCGATCAAAAAATGAATAATAAGCTAAATTTCGATATGGTCTTAGAGTGAGCCACCTTTATCTAGCTTTCTATTGACTGAGAGACTCAGTGACGAAGAGACTCAGAGAGTTGGAGGTGTAATAATTTACTTCACCAGGTCCACTTTTCAGGATTCAGTGACATATTGATAAGTTTACCTATTATGAGTTCATAGTTTTTGTTAAGTTTAATATTCTCTTCTGCGGAGATATATTCACATTCGAACGCGAAATCAAGCCATGTTTGAGTCTCTGCTGCTTCGCCCTCGGAGTCAGACAGTTTTGAAATGAATGCTTTTGGATACCTTCTTTTTCTGAAAGATTCAGCAAGATTTGCACATACCGACCTTGATGACTTTCTGATCTGGTCAGTAAGGGAATATGTTTCTTCTTTAGGAAATAACTTTGATAATTCAAAGATTTTCATTGCCGATTCAAATGCCATTTTATAAACATCCAGATCCTTATGTGACCTTATTTTCATAATGTTGGTAATAAAAAATATTTAACAGTATATTAATATTATTACTATTTCCCTTAGTCCCTTAGTCCCTTAGTCCCTTAGTCCCTTAGTCCCTTAGTCCCTTAGTCCCTTAGTCCCTTAGTCCCTATTATCCAAAAACCAATAACTACTCCCTAATCCAGTTATTAATCGTCGTCAGCACCAGTTCGCGTTGATCTTCCGGCAGGTTCTTTATCCTTGTCCGGTGGTCACCGCCATTTTTTATGATTTTCAATGAATTGGATTTACCACTGAGCTGAACACCGGTTGCAGACCAGGTATCCTGCATACCATATATAAATATAAAATTATCAGCATCCCTGACGTATTCATCAACCTCTTCCATCAGTTCGTAATTATACTCCAGATCAACACCCTGGGGTGCGGAAAAGCTGAAATCCGGCACATCCGAATCCGAAACATATTGAAGCAGGTCACCAAACATGTCAAAACGGTACCCGTAATAACCTATCTCGGTGAGGGCCTGGTAAAAGAAGGGTTCAAATCCTCTTATACCCTGGTCCGAGAAATAGCTGATATCACTGATTCTGAAAAACTGGTCAAATACAGCTTGAGGATCATCGTTAATCAATATCTCATCACATGATGTATTACCCCCACTGCCAGTATGCGAAATCATATTCAAGCACAGCATATTCAAAGGCTTTCTCAGGTCCTCCTATCCTGTTGAATGTCATTCCATTACTATCGGCCATTTCCAGCATCATGGGATAATATATATCCCTGTTTTCAAGAATATGCGTCTGTGCCTCAAATACCCTTTCCCTGCAAAACTCAGATCCAACAGAATCAAGAAAAGTATATATGCGCGGGTCTTCAGGCCCGAAATTCAAGGGAGCCACGTAAGGTACCCTGATATCAGCATCGCCGGGGTAGTAATAACTGTGATACATAACCGTCTGCCCTCCTTTGCTTATGCCCGTGGTAATCCATTTGCCAGTGAACATTTCGCTGAATAATTCAATTATCCTGTGATGATCGGAAGCAGCCTGGAAGGTATTTAAATATTCCCAGTCGAGACTATCGGGAATTGATTCTCCGAAATAGCGATGTTCAGCTATTATCTGGTTGCAATCAAGATAATCAGCCAGTTCGGTGGTGTAATTCCTCCCGGCGCCATAACCTTCCGTAACCAGCACAACAGGTTTATCCGCACCTGCATATGACAAGTAAATTCTCTGGCTGAATTTTTCACCATCCGGATCATTATGATCAAGCGGTTGCATCAGATGAATTTCAAATGCCTGTTTAAAAACAGATGTATCGGCAGTAAGAGTATCTATAATTTCAGCTTCGAGACTGGCCAGCCTTTCATCAAGACTCATATACTTCTCAACACATGAGGAAAGCAGCAAACCTGTTAAAATTATTATAATTATTTTTTTCATCGATTTTGTTTTTTTGATTTTTTCAATTGGCTAAAATACAAGTAATATTTCGTTTGTTTATTCCAGTAATGTCCCGATTTTATTAATTTGGTAAAAAAAACAGTTACCATGGATATAATTAAAAATTACAAGTGTTTTATTTTACAAGGGGCAAAAAGCCGGTTATTTCCAAGTATCCTTATAAGTATTCTATTTATCCTGCCATATGGGGGATCAGAAGCATTTTCCCAGAACAATGGTTTCTCAGTTAAGCAGGTTATGTCGTACCCTTTCCCGTCCGGTCTGACAGTATCAAGCGGGAATTCAGGTATTGCCTGGGCGGTTAACAAGGAAGGTTTACGAAACATTTTTGTTGCCGAAGGGCCGGAGTTTCAAGCACGGCAACTTACCGATTACGATAAGGATGATGGACAGGCTATATCATCACTTTCCCTTTCACCTGATGGTAAATGGTGTATATACATCAGGGGTGGTGATTTCGGATCCAACTGGCGCGATGACGAGCCGGTGAATGCCCTGTCACATCCCGATCCTCCCCCAGTGGGTATATGGAGTATTCCTTTCACCGGTGGTGATCCCATAATGCTGGCTGAAGGAGTAAATCCCGTAATCTCACCATCCAGTGATAAAGTTGCATTCACACGCGGAGGCCAGATATGGACAGTTGCCATTGACGGTTCGGAGAAAGCATCAAGACTTTTTACTTCAAGAGGAAACAACGGTTCACCTGTATGGTCTCCCGCTGGCGATAAGGTAGCTTTCAGATCATCAAGGGGTGATCATTCTTTCATAGGTATTTATAATGGCCCGGATAAGCCAATAAAATGGATTGATCCGGGATATGACCATGACAGCTCACCTGTGTGGTCACCCGATGGCAGCCACATAGCATTCATACGCCGGCCAGGAAGCGGGGGAGCACCTGATTCAGCCCTTGCCTCCATACCCAGGCCATGGAAGATAATGGTTGCCGACATCAATACTAATGAAAGTCATTGTGCCTGGGAATCACCTTATACCATGCGCGGATCCGTACCTTCCACACAGGGAGGTACAAACCTGCACTGGGGCAATAACAGGATTGTATTTTTATCATACCATGACGGCTGGCCACACCTGTACTCTGTTGACCCGGGAGGGAAAAACCTCCTGTTGCTTACCCCCGGTGAGTTCATGGCTGAGTATATTTCGATTAGTCCTGATGGCAAACACCTGTTTTTTTGCGGTAACACAGGCCCGGACAAATATGACATCGACCGCAGGCATATTGTAATGGTATCGGTAGATAAGCAGGACATGAAGGTAATGACCCCGGGTGAAGGCAATGAATGGACCCCCTTCATGACAGGTGACGGTAAGAGCATTGCCTACATATCAGCCGGACCAAAGAGACCCCCCCTTGTTGAAGTGATGGATATAGCCAGCGGGCATAAAAAGATGCTGGCCGCTTACCTCATACCTGATGATTATCCCGTATCACAACTGGTGAAGCCCTACCAGGCCATTTTCAGGTCTGCTGACGGAACAAACATACATGGTACAGTCTTCAATAATGAGGATATAAAAGGTCAAAAACCGGCCGTTATTTTTGTTCACGGAGGACCACCGAGGCAGATGCTCCTGGGATGGCACTATTCATCATACTATTCAAACGCGTATGCCGTTAACCAGTACCTTGCATCACAGGGTTTTGTTGTACTATCTGTTAACTTCAGGCTTGGCATTGGTTATGGCTACGAATTTCACCATCCTGCTAACGGCGGCAGAAGAGGTGCTTCTGAATACCAGGACGTACTGGCAGCTCACAAATGGCTGGCAGAGCAGGATTTCGTTGACGAGAAAAGGATAGGCATTTACGGAGGATCCTACGGAGGTTACCTCACAGCCATGGCCCTGGGACGTAATTCCGATCTTTTTGCCGCCGGGGTGGATATCTCCGGTGTTCATGACTGGACAGCCAGGGACAGATCATCATATTCCGGGAGTGGTGGATACGAAAAGGTTCCCGATGCTGAACATGCCCTTGCCCTGGCATGGGAATCATCCCCGGTAGCTGATGTTGAAGGATGGAAATCACCCGGTCTAATAATACATGGTGACGACGACAGGAATGTTGATTATAACCAGTCAACAGACCTGGTACAAAGACTGAGGAAGCTTAATGCTCCTTTTGAGACCATGACACTCGTTGATGACACGCACCATTTTATGGTTTACAAGAACCAGGTGGCGGTGAATGAAGCAACGGTGGAGTTTCTGATGAAACACCTGAAGGAAAGATGAAATGCGAAATGCGAGACGGAGTGAAACGGAGTCCCTGACCGACTGAAGGGAGCCCGCCTTAGTCCTATGGACTACGGCAGACGAAGCGTCAGGGATGCGGAAATTCATAATTCATATTTCATAATTCATACTTAATTAATTGCCTTTGTCTTATCCTTGAGCCAATCGGCTATATTTCCGGGCAGAAGGTCATGGAGGCTTTCATAAACAAACTTGTGATAGTCATTCAGCCACATGATCTCTGGTTCTGATAACAGTTCTCTGGATATCAGTGAAGTATCTATATAACACAGGTTTACCGTTTCAAACTTCAGGAATTTTCCGTATTCTGTTTCCTCATCTTCAACACAGAGGATGAGGTTTTCAGTCCTGAACCCGTATTCACCTTCCCTGTATATAGCCGGTTCATCAGATATAAGCATGCCGGGTTCAACAATAGTCTTCAGGTCACCCGTTGCGCCGGTGCCTATAGTTTGAGGGCCCTCGTGCACATTGAGGAAATAGCCTACCCCATGTCCCGTACCATGCCCATAATTCATTCCATGATCCCACAGAGCCTTACGGGCAAGCATCTCTATCTGGTAACCTTTTGTTCCCAATGGAAATTTTGCCATTGCCAGGTTGATGGTTCCTTTCAGGGCGAGTGTAAAATCTTCCTTTTGCCGTCCGGTGGGTTTCCCCAGGCAGATGGTACGTGTCACATCTGTGGTTCCGCCATAAAACTGTCCACCACTGTCGAGAAGGAAGATACCCTCTGGTTTCAACTCAACATCTGTTTCAGGTGTGGCACAGTAGTGGGGTAAAGCACCATGTTCATTATAAGCTGCGATCGTGGCAAAGCTGGGCCCGGTGCAGCCGTCCTGTTGCATCCTGAATTCCAGTAATTTATCTGCCGCACTTATCTCTGTTATCTTTTCTTTTCCAACAGAATTTTCAAGCCAGTGAAAGAACATGGTCAGTGCCACTCCGTCTTTAATCATCACCTGCTTTATATTATCTATCTCCACATCATTCTTAACAGCTTTCATCCTTGTGGGAATGCTTATCTCTTCGATAAGGTCCACATCTTCCGGAATCGAATTAAACAGTGATGCCGATGTAGCACCCGGTGTAATAATAATACTTGTACCATTATCCAATTTTTCCAGTTCATCATTTATCTGCCCATATGGAAGTATTGTTATATCGTCATCCCCAAGTTTTTTCTTAAGGCCACCGGGTATTTTCTTACTATCGGCAAAGAGCAGTAGTTTTTTGTGCCCAATGATTGAGAAGGCAGTAAACAGAGGGCTGAACTTAACATCTCCACCCCTGATATTCAGTAACCATGCAATATCATCGAGTGATGTCAAAAGGTGGTAATCGGCTCCCATAGCCTGCATTCGTCCCCTTAGTGCTTTTATTTTGTCCTTCCTGCTCATCCCCGCAAACCTGAGAGGATGTTCAAAAGCTTTCGGTTATGACAACATTGGCCGCAGATCCTGTGAAGCCTGTCAGCCACCTTTATTATATTATTTTCCAGTGATCTGGTACATATTCGCCCAGATGTGGATCGGTGATTGGTATAATGTAGGCATCAATACCTCTTTCATTCATCTTTCTTCTAATAGATCCAAGGTTTCTGTTCATTGTTATGACGTATTATATTATTTACAAATTCTAGACACGCAAGATCTTGCGTCTCTACTACATCAGAATATCAATTGAAACCACGAAATTTTACCATCTTCACCCGCTGCAAAACCTGTAAGGGTTCCCGGGACAGGCCTTGCGGTATAATATGCTCCTGAAGTCATCTTCAGATGCTCCCGGCACTGTATCTGCTTTCCATGTTTTTCCCCCGTCTACCGACAGCAGGTAAGTACCGCCACTGCCGGATGCCCATATTACATCCTCACTTACCACATGCAGGGCTCTTATGCTGACTGATGTACCCGTATCAAGTTCAGTGAATTCTATCCTGTAAGATTCTTCAGAACATGAAATAATAATGACTGATAAAATAAAGACCAGGAATATTTCGAAATATATTCTCATATACTTGATGATTGTCTGATTAAGCACCCCACTTTTAATTCTCACCCCTCTTCATCCGGGTACGGGTCTGACTTTGCCCACCTCTCACCTCTCACCTCTCGCATCTCATCTTTCATCATTCATCTTTAAGGTTAAACCATTCCTTCCAGTGGCGATGATCTTCGTTGTTTGTATGCCTTCCTTTTTCTCCTCCCCAGCCATGCCTGCCACCGGGATAGATCATAAAATCAAACACCTTTTCTTCATCCTGGAGCTTGGATATCAGCCATATTGAATTTTGCATATGCACATTATCATCAGCCATCCCATGTACTATATACAGTTTTCCTTTCAGGTTATCGCTATATGTGAGTACAGATCCATTTTTATATCCATCGGTATTATCCCCCGGTGTATCCATAAAACGTTCAGTATAGACATTGTCATACAATTGCCAGTCGGTAACAGAATATTTAGCAATACCATGTGTCCAGTAATCAGCTCCGTATGTCAGGGCCATGGCAGTTGTATAGCCCCCGTAAGAACCACCGGTGATACCCATTCTGGTGGCATCGACCCAGGGTTTTTCACGCAGCCATTTAACAGCTTCGATATAGTCGAGCATCTCCCATTTCCCGAGGTTACGATGCATATAGTCAAGTCCTTTTTTCCCAAAGTGACCTGATGCCCTGTGATCGACCGAGAAGGTAATTATGCCGTTTTCTGCATACCAGCTCGGGCGTCCTCCCATATACCTGTTTCTGACACCCCCTGCATCCGGTCCACCGTAAATAGTGAAAATTACAGGATACTTTTCAGATTCGTTAAAACCCTTAGGGAATGAAATTATGGCCGGTAGCATAAAGCCGTCGCCTGCTTCAATCCTCACGAGTTCAAACCTCAGCCTGGCTGCATCCTCACCCGGTTCTTCCGGTACCTGTATATCCCTGATTTTCCTCCCCTTGCTGTCGAGTGCAACTATGGTTGTCGGTGTGGAAATATTTGACCATGTATCAATGAGATACTTGCCTGAAGGTGATATGTCGGCAGAATGTGAGCCGGGAATACCGGTATATCTTATTAGCCCTGTGCCATCGAGGTTAACCCTGAAGAAATGACTCTCCGTTGATTCACCACCACTACCTGAAAAGTAGAGCACTTCCCTGTCTTCATCAACCCTGATTATTCCTGTCACTCTCCAGTCAAAGTCGGTTAATTGTGATTTCAGATTGCCATCCCAGTCATAATAATAAAGATTCATCCAGTCTGATCTGCAACTACGTATTATAAAACCCGAGCCATCTTCCATGATGTAGTTATCGGTAAAAAAATCAATCCATGTGTCACGTGTTTCACGGTATATTTCTTTAAAGTTACCGGTGCTAATATCGGCGAGGATAAACTTCATATCATCCTGGTCACGGTTCAAGACCTGGATCATCAGCTTTTCACTGTCGGGTGTCCAATCGGGCCATGCAATATACTGATCAACGGAGTCATCAGTTTTAACCCACACTGTTTCTCCGGATATAATATCAACTATGCCCATTTTCACTTCCGGGTTAGGATCCCCGGGCTTGGGATAGGGCGTTATTTCCTGGCTGCCATGGAGTCCATCCTCCCTGTCAATACGGTTTATTATAAATTCAGGCACTTCAGTTTCATCAGTATGCAGGTATGCAATTTTTTTACTGTCGGGCGACCACCAGAATGCTGCATACCGGCTGCCCCTGCCCAGTATTTCCTCCATATAAACCCATGAAGCATAGCCATTATACACTTTCTCCGCGGCATCAAAGGAAAGCCTTGTTTCTTTATCTGTTACCAGGTCATACACATACAGCTCTCTTTCCCTGGTATAAGCCAGTTTTTTACCATCGGGTGAGAACCGCGGGTTATTCTCTTCTTTATCATCGGTCGTTAACTGTTTTGCCTCTGTGTCCCCGAGCCCAAACAACCACAGGTCATTATCTTTATTAAGAACAATATATTGATTATCGGGACTCATAGCAGTCCTGTAATCCATAGTAAATCCTTCAGGCAGTGATTTCCTGAATTCCTCCCTGTAATCAACATATTCTTCGTAAACTTTTTTCTTACCTGTTCTTATATGCACACTCATGACAACAGGGTTACCCTGATCATCGGTTGTTCTTTCCAGGTAATGGTTATCATCCGCCCATCCAAGGATCCCTCCCGGTGCCCTGAAACGTTGAGCATTTGAATCCTGCACGGCCAATAGCGACAGGATAAGTATGGGTATAACAAAATATACTTTCTTTTTCATAACATATATATTAATAAGATTATTAAGAATTAAAAGTAAGTAATTGTTTCTAATTAACTAAACCGTACTGTTCAACAACACAAATAAAGTTTTTAACTTTACAGTAATAACTTGTGCAGTGATGAAAGGCAATTATAGAGACATAGAAAACAGGGGATGGATGACACTGGATAATGCAGCCAAGATTTTTCCACCGGTAATAAGTAAGTCACTCAGCTCTGTATTCCGCATCGGTTGTACATTAACAGAACCGGTTAGAATAAGTGCATTAAAAAAATCCGTTGAACAAACATGTAAACGTTTTCCTTATTACCTTACGAGCCTGCATAAGGGTTTTTTCTGGTATTTCCTTGAATATGATAAAAATATCACGCCTTCAATTGTTGCCGAGGATAAAAAACCCTGTGTGGCTTTTCCGGCAAGAAAAGGTAATTATGCGCTTTTCAGGATAGTGGTTTATGAAAATATGTTATCAGTCGAATTTTTACATATACTGACTGACGGAGGCGGTGCCCTTGAATTTTTCAGAACATTATTGGTTACCTACCTAAGGAACTGTGGCCATGACATTCCCTATTCAGAAGGCATTGTTGATCCGTCATCGCCCATTGATGATTCAGAAACCGAAGATTCGTACAATAAATATTTCAAGAAGGATGTTCCCCTGCCTCCAAAACTTGAAAATGCCTGGCATTTGCCTTTCGAATCAAACGGTAAGGAGCACCTTGGTATAATACAGGCAGAAATAGGGGTAATGGATCTCAAAAATATATCCAGGGAGCATAATGTTACCATCACAGAATACCTTGCATCGGTTTATCTCTACTGCCTGCAGGAAATATGGACCAGGGACCAGAAAAAAGACAAACACATCATAAGGCTTGAAATACCTGTTAATATGCGGCGCGGCTATCCCAGCCGCACAATGCGTAACTTTTCTTTGTTTGTATTGCCTGAGCTCGACTTACGGTTAGGATATTTCTCATTTGAAGAAATATTGAAACACGTCCATAATTATATGCAGATCCAGACAGATAAGAAATTATTGAGCAAGGTGATAGCAAGGAATGTGAAGCCCGAAAAAAACATATTCTTAAGAACAGCCCCTGTTTTCATTAAAGATCTTGTGCTATCGGCAGCATTCAGGAGACATGGTGTGACTAAATATTCAGGGGTACTGACAAACGTAGGAAAAGCAAATATGCCTGCAGAAGCAAGTGGGTATATAGAAAGAATGTATATGATTCCACCGCCTCCGGTTCATAACCTGAAGGTAAGTTGCGGAGCTCTGAGCTTTAATGACAAATTATGCATAAGCTTCGCGAACAAAACAACGAACAGTGAACTTGAAAAGAATTTCTTTTCATTTCTGGCCCGGAATGGATTAAAGGTCAGGATCTTAAAAAATATCTGGAATGAAAGATAAGATTTGTCCCAATTGCGGGGTGATACTGGATGAGGGAATGGAAATATGTCCTCTGTGTAACTACAGGTTTGAAGACGACACTAAAGAAAAAAGTGAATTATATCCCAGTGATATACTGGATCTTTCGGAAAGAAAGTCAAGGGTATATGCATGGGAGTTATCGGCCATAATAGCCTTTTCAGCCAACCTGGTCTGTATTATTGTTGACATGGTTATTGTTAAAGGACTTAACTGGTCATTATACGCGGTTACATCCATAAGTGGTATATGGCTGTTTATCACTTCCTTTGTCTTTTTTCTTAAACGACCTGCCATGCTGGGGATATCACTGGCAACCACCACTCTTGTAATGCTGGTAATTTTTGACCTCTTATCTCCGCCACTGGCATGGTTCGTAGGCATCGGCCTGCCTGTGAGCCTGTCATTCTGGATTCTTTTTGCTATATTCCTTTTTATATTGAGAAAGCTTGGGACAAAAGGATTTAATGTACTGGCAATTGTATTTATTGAATTATCCGTTCTTTGCATTATTATAGATATATTTATTGACCTTGCACTAATGGAGAGTATTAACATTGACTGGTCAGCCATTACCGCTGCCACACTGGTTCCTGTAGCAGGAGTATTGTTTTTTATGCATTACAGGATGAAAAGAGGCAAGGATCTGGGCAGCTTTTTTCATGTGTAATAGCAGGGGGCAGGGGGCAGGGGGATAGAGACGCGCTTCAGCGCGTCTTAAGGCAAAAGGAAAAAGGCAAAAGACAAAAGAAAAAATATATTAAAATCCAATTATGAAAACCTTCATTAAATCATTACATGTATTAGCAGTAATCTTTTTATTATCCTCATATACAGGTTATTCTCAGAATAATACCGAGGTGCCTGTTGTTGTTGACGGTAAAGCTCAGGTGATCCCTGCTTTTGAGGATAAAGACAAATGGATAAGACATGATCTCTGGGTGGAGACTGAATTTGATTCTGACGGTGATGGCGAGCTCGATCGCGTACATGTTGACGTCACAAGGCCTGCACAGACAGATACTGAAGGCCTGAAGCTTCCGGTCATCTATGCAAGCAGCCCTTATTATGCAGGCACGGCAAGTGGAAGACAATGGTTATGGGATGTCAGGCAGGAACTTAATTCCGAGCCTACTGAGCGCAAGCATGCTCCGGCCCCTGAACCGAGAACCAACCACCCCACAATTTCGAACTCTGAGGTTGAAGACTGGGTGCCACGTGGTTTTATAGTTGTACACTCATCGTCACCCGGCACAGGCCTTTCAGAAGGATGCCCCACTGTTGGTGGTGATAACGAGTCGCTTGCACCCAAAGCAGTGATAGACTGGTTGAACGGGAGAGCGAAAGGTTATACCGGCCCGGATAGTGATGAAGAAGTGGAAGCATACTGGAGTACGGGTAAGGTTGGAATGACAGGTACATCATATAATGGCACTCTTCCTCTTGCAGCAGCCACCACAGGCGTTGATGGCCTTGAGGTGATAATACCCATAGCTCCGAACACTTCGTATTATCATTATTACCGTTCAAACGGTTTGATTCGTCATCCGGGCGGATGGCTGGGTGAGGATATTGATTACCTCTATGATTTTATTCATTCCGGTAATACGGAAAGACGTGAATGGTGCAATGAGAATATCAGAGAGGGAGAGATGTACGGAAACTTTGACAGGGTTTATGGTGATTATAACGATTTCTGGGCAGGAAGAGACTACCTGAATGATCTTGAACCACTAAAATGTGCGGTACTGATGGCACATGCTTTTAACGACTGGAATGTTGTCCCGATACACAGCTGGAGAATATCAAAAGCTCTCAAGGAGAAAGGTGTACCCGTCCAGATGTTTTATCATCAGGGGGGCCACGGAGGCAGGCCTCCATTTGATATGATGAACAGGTGGTTCACACATTATCTATTTGGTGTTGAAAATAATATCCAGGATGGGCCCAAAGCTTACATAGTAAGAGAGAATGATGAAAGGGAAAACCCTACTCCTTATGCTGATTACCCAAATCCTGATGCTGAAGATGTAGAGCTTTATCTGGTAGGAGGAGCACCTGAAAGGGGCAAAATGCTTACTGAACCACTGAGTAATCAGGGTACTGAAACACTGGTTGATAATGTTTCATTCAGCGGATCCTGCCTTGCAGAAGCTGAACTTACTGAGCATCGCCTTATTTATGTTACTCCTGAATTAAAGGAAGATATACATATTTCTGGTGTACCATCAATAACGATAAGGGCAGCAAGCAGTAAACCCGCAGTAAATTTATCAGTATGGCTTGTTTCATTACCCTGGAACAACCGCAGGAATGCTAAAATAACAGACAACCTTATAACGAGGGGCTGGGCTGATCTCCAGAATCACAAGTCAGAATGGGAAAGCGAACCACTTCTGCCCGGAAAGTTTTATGAGATGACCTTTGACCTTCAGCCCGACGACCAGGTGATCCCTGCAGGGCAACGCATAGGATTAATGATTTTTTCAAGCGACCGCGACTTTACCCTGTGGCCTGAACCAGGGACAGAGCTGACTGTGGATCTGGACGGAACAATGTTCAGATTGCCGCTAGTAGGGGGAATTGATGCATACAATAAAGCGATTAGATAATCCAATAACGCTGAAAGAAATTTCAATTGTATATTAATTATATTTTTTATATCCATCTGTCTGTACGGCAAAAGAAGATGTTGTTTCGTAACTTAATAACATTGCTTCGAATGAGCAATAGACTATGATGACGATGTATGATGATATTAAACTGGCAATAAACATTTCCAGATCAAAAACAGATAAACCTGTAATAAATCTTATGGGAAACTCCCCCTAAGAGCAATCCATACAGGCAGGAAGAGATATATAAACAATAGATGAGAAGACATATAAAATAGATTATTAAATCCTTATTTATATAATTTAATAAACAACACTATCATGAATTTCAAAATATATACTTTTAACGTTTTCCTGTTTTTCATAAACATTGTAGTATTCTGTCAGGTTGAAGACCCCTCGATTATTACGCTTGACAGAATTTTCAACAATGAGTTTGAAGCCAACTCATATGGACCTGTTAAATGGAGGTGGCATTATGATGACAAAGGTTATACCCTACTTGAATCTTCAGAATCAGGGGGAAAGGATATCGTCCTGTATAATCCTTCTTCTGGAAGCAGGAAAGTACTGGTTCCGTCATACAAATTGAAAATTCCAGGCACATCCGAAACTGTTAATTCTTACGACTTTACGGAAAACCGTAACAGATTGGTGATATTCACCAATACCACCCAGGAGGTCTGGGGTGCCGATAAAGGTGATTATTGGATCCTGGAAATAGGATTATGGACTTGGACTAAACTTGGAGGAAATGCACCATCACAATCATTGAAAGGAGCTAAATTCTCACCTGATGGTAAGAAAGTCTGCTACCAGAAGGATGATAATCTTTTTGTTGAGGATCTAACCAACCTTCAAATCCATCAGATAACAAATACTGGAAGTAAGCAACGCTATGATGGAGACTGGGGAAGTGGCAGCAACTATTACTGGAGTCCTGATAGCCGGCTCATTGCTTTTGTGGAATCTGACATCACAGAAGTGCCAATGTATACCATGATAAATAATACTGAGACATTATACCCAAAAATATTACAATTTCCATACGTAAAGGTGGGTCAGAAAAAGGCATCTTCCCGGATAGGCATAGTTGAAAGCTGCGGTGGCCCGATCAAATGGATAGATATTCCGTTTATAACAAGCGATAACTACCTAAGGGTACACGGTTGGGCAGGTAATTCGGATGAACTTCTGATCCAGGTTTTAAATAGAACCCAGGATAGTGTAAGAGTAATCATAGCAGAAATTTCATCTGGTGATCTTACTACAATACATACAGAAACAGATGAGGCATGGTTATGCAATAATAATTTTGAATGGATTGAGAAGGGAAATAAATTTATCTGGATGAGTGAAAAGGATGGATGGCAACATCTGTATTTATATACAAGGTCTGGTAAAGAACTTGGATTACTTACTCCGGGTAATTTTGATGTGATAAATGTTAACGGTATCGACGAAAAAAACGGATGGATTTATTATATAGCATCACCTGACAATCCAACCCAGAGATATCTCTACAAAACTTCTCTCAGCCCTGGCGGTAAGCAGGAAAGGATAACCCCGGATTCATTTCCAGGAACAAACTCATACCAGTTTTCACCGGATATGCAATGGGCCATTCATGACTATTCCACATTTGACAGCCCTCCGGTTTATGAATTAATAAGTCTGCCCGATCATAAAATATCGAAGATACTAGAGACAAATGATGAGCTCAAGAAGAAACTTGAACAATTGGATAGAAATCCTACTGAATTCTTCAGGGTAGATATTGGTGATGGTGTTGAACTTGATGGTTATTGTATTAAACCATCAGATATAGATTACGGCAAAAAACACCCGCTTTTCTATTATATATATGGTGAACCGGCAGGTCAGACAGTCCTTGACAGGTGGCGTGGCAGACAGTACTTATGGCATTTAATGCTTGCTCAAAAGGGATACTTTATTATGAGCCTTGACAACCGTGGCACGCCTGCTCCGCGCGGAAGGGCCTGGCGCAAATCTATAAGTGGGCAGCTAGGTATTCTTGCCGTCCATGATCAAGCGGCAGCCACAAAAAAAAATACTTGAAAAAAGACCGTATCTTGATCCTGAAAGGATAGGTATCTATGGTCACAGTGGAGGCGGACAGATGAGTCTCAACCTTATTTTCAGGTACCCTGAAATATATAGTCTGGCTATGCCATCTTCCTTTGTATGCAATCAGCGATATTATCATCCTGGTTACCAGGAAAAATATATGAACCGCCTGGAAGATAACGAAAACGGATACATAAATGGTTCACCTATAACATGGGCACATCAGCTGAAGGGTGACTTACTGATAATTCATGGAACAGGGGATTCAAATGTACATTACCAGAGCTTTGAAGCACTGGTAAACAAACTGGTGGCACATAAGAAACGCTTCTCAATGATGTCATACCCGAACAGAAACCATGGATTACGCGAAGGTACCAATACTCAATATCATCTTTATGATCTGCGAACAAACTTCCTGATTACCAATATGCCTCCCGGTGGCAGATAGTAACTATACTATCTGGTAAAACAGGAAGCAGGAATAGTAATAAATGTTATGATTTAAGATTTTGGAAATAGAGGTGCCAAGCCTGGTGCCTCTATACTTTTATTTACCAACCGGAGGCTGGGCAGCTCTCCATCCTGCCTCAAGCTGTTTGCTTAATTGTATTATGAGATTCGTATTTTCAGCTTTGCCAGCAATATTATAGTTTTCCTGTGGATCATTTGTATGATCATACAGTTCACAGGTTACTGAATCAAGTGGTATATTTTTCTCATCATCCCAGTGATACCATTCTATATAGTGATATTTTTCTGTTCTCATCCCATATCCCATATACCTTTGCCCATTGATAGCAACTCCCGGACGCCTGTGAAACTGGCTGAAGATGGCTGCTTTCCATTCCCTTTCCGGGTCTTCAAGCAAGGGAACAATGCTTGTACCCTGCAGATAGTCATCCACCTCAATCCCGGCCAACTCACACAGCGACGGGAATATATCGACAAGCTCTGTCAGTCGTGTTGTTTTTTTCCCTGCTTCCATTCTACCTGGTGTATAGACAATCATAGGTACGTGTGTATCATTCTCATAATTAGTTTGCTTACACCAGCTACCGTGTTCACCAAGTTTCCAACCGTGATCACCTACAAGTAGAATCACAGTATTATCCATCAGGTCCATATCTTCCAGTGCATTAATCAGTCTCCCGAAGCAAGCATCAACATAACTTACAGAGGCGTAATACCCATGTTTAAGCATTTTCCGTATAGAGTCGGGCAGAGGTCCAAGTGCGGGATGTTTTTGATATTCTGCAATATCATAACATGCCCCCAATTCATAAGTTGAATTCATGGCAAAACGCGGTGCATCCACAGGAAGGAAAGGATTGGGAGCAGGTGTGATGCTGTCAGCTTTGTAAAGATCCCAGTATTTCTTTGGTGCAACAAAGGGAAGATGAGGTCTGAAATAACCAAGAGCCAAATAAAATGGTTTATCCATCATTCTAAGTCTCTTTATTGTTTCTATCGCCAGCTCGGTCTGTGCCCCATCATACAAAACTTCATCCGGCAGATCAGGAGCTTCAACTGATGTACCATATCCCCATCCATCAGCATACAGCTTTTTACCGGGATTATTGAGTTTACGTTCTGCCCTTAATTTCATCTGCTTAGCAGTAATAACATCATCATAGTGAAATGTTTCGGCATCCCTGTTTATCTTATCCGGAGTTTTATATTCCTCAGGCCTCAGGTCAGGCTCGTCCCAGGAAATTGAATCATAGACATAGTTGTGGAAAACCTTACCTATTGATACTGTATAGTAACCATAGTTATGAAAATACTGCGGCATGCTAACTATATCAGGATGCATCCCCCTGTGATGGTCGCCCAGGTGCCATGAGCCTACCGAATCAGGCCTCAATCCTGTCATATAGCTGGCACGTGAAGGCTGGCATACAGCAACCTGGCAGTATGTATTTAGGAAAACCATACCTTTCTCAGCAAACCTGTCAAGGTTGGGTGATTTTATTTCCTGGTTACCATAGCATCCCAGTTCGGGACGAAGGTCGTCGAAGGATATGAATATGACATTTGGATGCTTTTTAAGCTCTATATTACAGCTGGGAGCTATCAACAAGGCTAAAGCTAAGACTAAGCCTGAGGCTAAGGTTAGGTGAATTGTACGTTTGTTCATCTTTAAAAAGATTTAGTTTTATATTGTTTTTCATACACGTTGTTTGTCCTCAACTAACTTAAATAATAGCAGTAATTACGGATCATTATATCTCCCTGCTCCCTGCTCCCTGCTCCCTGCTCCCTGCTCCCTGCTCCCTGCTCATTCCCATGGAACAATCGGATGCGGATCTTCAGGCAGGTATTTTGCCATTTCTTCAAGAATCTTTTTGTATTCCGGATCGCCGGCCAGGTTATACCATTCATGAGGATCGCTTTCCAGGTCATATAGTTCTTCACCTCCATTATCATTATACAAGAGGTACCTCCATTTTCCTATTGTTATTCCGAAATCCATATTGCTGGATGAGATTATTGCCGGATAATCCCATTCTTTTTCAGGATTCTTAAGTAAAGGGGCTATACTTCTACCATCCAGATCATCCCTTGGCGGCAGGTTACATAATTCAATGAGAGTAGGATATATGTCCAGTAAGGATACCGTACGTTCACAAATAATTCCAGCCGTTGAGCCACCTTGTAAAGATTTGATCCCGGGTGGTACTTTTATCATAAAGACAACCTTAGCTATGTTTTCCCAGATATGATATTTACGCCAGTGTTCCTTCTCCCCCAGTGCCCATCCATGATCTGACCACAATACTATAATTGTATTATCTGCATAAGGACTTGCGGCTAGTCCTTCAAGCAATCTTCCAACCATAGCATCTGCATAGGTAATTGATGCAAGATATCCCTGGATGGCATCCTTCCATAAACCATGTTTTGTTACTGCAAAATGATATCGTCTTTGCCTTTCATTAAGATCTAATGATCCTGGGGGTAAATCGTCTCTATCATTTTCTACCATTAGTGGCAATTGAATTGAATCAACAGGAAACATATTAAAATATTTCTGAGGAACATACCAGGGCAAATGAGGCCTGTATATCCCGCAGGCAAGGAAAAAAGGCTTTTCATGTTCCCTGTTTAATTGTTTAATAACCCAGTCAACTGACCCACAGTCAGCTGTTTCTTCATCGCTCAGTGGTATGGGTGACCAGTCAAATGCCGTATACAATCCATCATAAACCGGCATATTAACCTGTACACCATTTCCAGGATGGTAATATTTCGGCATATGCTGCTCTTTTGAAGGATAATAGTCTTGCCACGATTTGGGATCAGGTTGATTGTTATGAAATATTTTCCCTGCACCTGCTGACCAGTATCCGTTAGCAGTAAAATACTGGGGTAGTGTCTGTACATCACCAAGCACCTCTCTCCAAACCTGCATTTTTACAATAATTAATTCTGCTATTTCTCATTCCCAGTTACGCGATGCTCCTTAAGCATAAACGACCGTACTATACGTTTCTCACCCTTACTGATCCTGACAGTATATGAACCGGGGGGATAAAGTTCTGTCCCTGTTTTATAGGCTGATGTTACGTATCTGGCCGGGGTTTTTACAAGATCCCATTTAATTTCATTTATACCCCTTACAGCATCTTTCGTGATGGTTTTAATTATTTTTCCTTTTTCATTAATTATTTCAAGTTTTACTTCACCGCCGGTTTTTGTAAAGAAGGTGAATTTAGGATACTTAGCAGTCTCAAAATACCAGTCATCATGGTAATCTCTTTGTTGTGGCAGCCTTGACTCATTGATAACAAATAGATGCAGATCACTCTCCAAAACCGTATCATTCAAATTCTGAAGCGGACTAATATCCATTTTATAGATACCACGACCGTATGTTCCTATCACCAGTTCATTCTCCCTGGGATGCACCAGCAGATCATCAACTGATACAGCTGGCAGACCAGTATTCAATGAATACCAATTCACACCGTCATCGAGAGAAGCATAGACTCCTAATTCGGTACCCGCATATAGTAATCCCTTTCTTACCGGGTCCTCCGTAATACACCTGGTTTTCTCAATGGGAAGATTGCCGTTTATGGATTTCCATATTTCACCGTAATCATTGCTTCGGTAAAGATATGGATTACGATCTGCATCATTTGGTGAAAGTGCAATATATACTGTGCTTCTATCAAATGCTGAGATATCAATCGAGTTTACCCTGATCGCAGGAAGATCCTTACTTATATGCTTCCATGTATCACCTCCATTCCGGGTTATATATAATTCTCCCCTGCCAGATCCTGTGCAGATCAGATCCGGGTCATTCTCACATACAGCAAATGAAGTCAGCTTATCGTTCTGTTTTTCGCTCTCGTCTTCTTTTAGGGTTAGGTCAGGACTTATTGCCTGCCAGGTATCGCCACGGTCAGTTGACTTAAACAGCCTGTTGGCACTATAGTAAATAGTATTCTTTTCATCAGGAGAGACATAAAACGGAGTTGACCAGTCATGTCTCAGTTCAGGTTCACAAAAACTCCTTTCAGGACGTACGAAAGTATTTTTATTCTCCGACATTATCTTCCTCCTTAACGCACCATTCTGGCTGGAATAGTATATAATATCCGGATTATCGATATATGGCATTATATGAAGACCGTCACCTCCTGACCACCTGTCGAGCCATACGTATTCCCATTTATCAGTAACATTATATGAAATATCCTGAGTGGAAGGCCCATAAACATGGGAGTCGTCCTGGGTACCACCATAGATATTATATGGTTCTTCCATATCAACGGCTATCTTGTAAAACATTCCTATTGGTATGGTATTATGGTGCATCCAGTTTTCACCCTTATCGTGGGTAATAAAAGTACCACCGTCATTACCCAGCAGTATCCTATCCGGGTTTTCAGGGTCAATCCAGAGATCATGTTGGTCAAGATGCAGGTATTTGGAAATATTGGGTTGTATATGTACAAGGTTACCTTCAATATGTTCAAATGTTTCACCACCATCAGTTGAATGCTGAAGGGTAACACCCAGAATATAAATTTCATCCTTGTTAACCGGTGAAACAACCACGTCACAAAACGACCAGCCAAATGATGAAAGCAGGTACAAGGGTTCTTTGTGAGTTTTATACCAAGTATTGCCGCCATCATCAGACCTGTAAACTTCTCCGGCAATTTTCTTAGTTCTTTCATCATCAGATACCCAGTATTTTTCAATACAGTCAGCAAGGGAAACCGGATCGTGCTGGCCGGTCTCTATCATTTCACGTATTTTATTCACTGAAAAATATCTTATAATCCCATATTCTTCAAGGAAATCCGCAATAGTTACCGAATCTAACTTAAGGAATCTCCTGGTGCTCATTTTTCGAACATTCCCAAGTTCTATTCCTTTACAGGTCTCTTTCACTTCAGTTTCAAGAAGACCAGGATATTCCTCATAGAAATCGTTATGGTTATTCATATATGCATATACAATATCAGGATCAGAAGGTGATATATAAATCCCAATCCGTCCTATATTCTCACCTTGAGGCAGGCCGTTATACAGTTTTGACCATGATTTACCACCATCAGTTGATCTGTGTACATTACCAATTGTTTCTTTTTTATTCCATGTTGTAGCAAATACTATTTCTGGATTTTCAGGATTTATTGCAACATCTGCACAACCTGTATACCTGTCATCAGAAAGGACTTTAATCCATGAATCACCTCCATCAGTAGTTTTGAACAAACCAATTGTCTCATCTTCAGGGTAATATTTATTACCCATTGCTGCTACATATACTGTATTTGGATCATGTGATGATATGGCTATTCTCATGATGTTCTGTCCTTCCTCAAGCCCCTTGTGTTTCCATGTCAGTCCGCCATCCTCAGATTTGAAGACACCGAGCCCGGGGAATGCTGATCCTGAAAGGTTGGAAGATCCTGTCCCCACCCATACAAGATCAGGGTTATCCGGGAATACTTCAATATCACCTATCATTTGAGTCGGCTGTTCATCAAAAACAGGAAACCAGGTATTTCCTGCATTTTCTGTCTTCCAGACACCTCCAACGGGCGTTCCGGTGTATATAATTGAAGGATTACCGGGTATACCAACTATTGAGGATATCCTTCCGCTATTCATCAATGGCCCAATCTGTTTCCATTGCAGGTTTCTGAAGAGTGACTTTTCTGTCATCTCCTGGTGTTTCTTCCATTCATTTAATCGCTCTTCACCAGTCACAAAAATGGTATCCTGGGCGTAAAAGGGAATAGAAAACAGGAGAATGATGATAAAAACAAAAAGCTTTTTCATATATTCAAATATTCCATTAATCCATTAATCTACCGTGCTGATGATAATATCAGTAATTCAGATTACTACCTGTAATACAAGGAATTAAAAAATAACATAAAGGTACCTTCAGTCTGTGCCCTGTTCTGGGGCCGGAAGGCAAATAATATTATTTTCCCCTTTCCATACCGGGCCTCAATCAGCACGGGTTTTTCTCTCAATATGTTACCACCTATTAACCGTCCGCTTCTGAAAGGATTATGGCTAATATAGCGGGCTATAATTCTAATATTTTCAAGAGTTAATAAATCATTGTTTATTATTTCATTCTCATCCATTAATGCCATAAAGGGACTGTCAAATAACAAAATATCTGCCTGGCTATTCATACCATAACCTATGGGATGCGTTGTGTCAATATCAACTCTGAGTATGGCGCTCGGACAGAAAAATTCTTTTGACTCATGTTTATCAGCTAGTTCGATAATAGGAAGCCCGAAATGATCAATAGCAAACTTACATGATTTGTTTAAACTAATTAGTGTTCCTCCTTCTTTTACAAATTCTTTGAATGCTTCCGCCCCCTTATCTCCTATGCCACCAGCGTATTCAGGAGGTATAGTTCCTTCAGGATGACCATTTAATATACTTTCAGAGTTAATATTGGGGACAATTATTACATCATAGTCTGTTTTTAAACCACCTTCCTGTATATCTACATTCAATAATGTTGTATAAGGAAAATTCCAATTATCAAATATCCACCTTGTCCACCCTTCATCCATATTTGCAGTAAAAGGTTTATATAGACCCATGCGCAAAGGTTTAAGGTCCTTGGTTTTAACGCGTGGATTACATGCATGCACCTGCAGGTTATATTCTTTTGCCAGTTCCCGGATTATATTGCCAGCTTTCCTACCTGACACAATTATTGATCCTTGAGGAAATATCTTACCTTCTGAAGTGAAACTTTCTGTTGCCAATCCTAATCTATATCCTTCCTCTAATAAATCATTAACAGCTTTGTAGCTATCAAGAATGTAATGATCAATAATATATTTGGAACCTTTACCTATAATTGTTCCAACAGGAGCTTCCGCTATAGTTAAAGGTTTTAGCCCGGTTTTAAAGGATTCTTCGGCTTTAACAACGTTAATACCCATTTGATATGGCAGGGTCCAGCCTGTTATATCAAATGTATGCTCCGGCGGACCCCCGGGCCATAACCTCCTGTCAGGATAATACTGGGGACCCAGGATATCCAGTACAAATGGCCTGTATGCCTGGGACGTAAGAACTACGTATGTCCCTGGCCCGTATTCTCTATCCCCAACACTAAATCTGCTTTCTGACATATGTACTTTTACGCCGTTTGCTATAAGTATACTGACCATTTTTGCCACTCTGTTTGGATCTTTTTGATCAACAGGAATAATAAAAGCATACGGTGACTCATTAACCCCCGATTCGATATTGCTTCTGGCCATTTTATATATATTCGTCAAATACCGTTCCCTGTGCAGCGCTGCTGATTCAAGGAATCCCATACAGGAGAGGTAGGAATACTCCACAATATCTCCTAATCGCCACCATCCACCTTTCCAGGGATTTGGATGATTAATAGTTTGTTCATTATCCTGCTTACCCAAACCTCCATGTGATTTGCGCGTAAGTTCACTTTCTTCCTGATAGACAGGACTTGCCAAATCTGCACTTGCAGCTTCAAACAGAATTGTTGTAACATTATGCCAGAGTGCTTCAGTATGTATTGCTGACATCCTCCAGTGATTCCAGTTTGCATAATGGATAACTCCTTTCTTATTTTCTTCTTCCAGAAGTGTTCTCATGTAAGCACCAGTTAGTTCTATCTGCCTGGTTACAAGGGGATGTAGAGAATGGTGTCTCGGTTCATAAAGGGGAGATAAAAACAGCCTGGCGTCATTCCTGCCCATCTGGTGCATATCCATTAAAAGTTGTGGGAACCATTCATGATAAAGAATGTTATTCACATACCTTGTTTCTACAAGATTATGCATAAATGCATCCCGGTTATTGTCATGACCTGCATAGTGGTGATACAGCCATGGCATGGGTGATCGTTCAAATTCGGTCCCAACATTTTGCCTGTACCAATCGGTTACCATGATGTTGCCATCCGGATTCCAGCAAGGAATAAGTAAAAGAATTACATTATCAAGAATATTTTCTATTCTTTCAGATCCGTCTGTTACAAGGTCATAAGCCAGCAACGGTGACATCTGTGTTGGTCCGCATTCAGTGGCATGCATGCTGCAAGTAATTAATGCAATAGTCTTTCCTTCTTCTGCAAGCTTCTCTGAATCAATTTGACTTATTCGTCCTTCTGCCAGATTTTTTGAGATATCCTTATACCTGGAGAGGTTAGCAAGATTTTCCGGTGATGATATTATTGCCAGGATAAAAGGATTCCCCATGGTTGTTCTTCCAAGTTCCCTAACTTCAATCCTGGAGCTATTATTATCCAGTGTCTCAAAATAGGATAACATCTGTTCCCACCTGATAAGCTTTTTATCAGCCCCGGGTTTATGTCCGAAAAAAGTTTCCGGATCCGGGATCTCATCAGCAGCTAAAATAAAACTGCAGGATAATAATGCTATAATATAAAGACCTTTTAAAACAAATCTATTCCTGCTATATTTCATAATACTGCTTAAATGCTTGACTATTAGTAAAAAACTATTTTATATGAAATTTCTTTTTCATGTCAATACTCTTCCCGTTAATTTTGATCATATATGATCCGGGTTCAGCAAATTCCAATAGCTTATAGAAATATGGACTATCCTCTTCATTTTTATTTATACCCGTTATCATATCCCAGCTCCAAGTATTAAGCCCTTTTCTGAATTCCTGCTTCTTATTAAATACTATATGATCTTCCGAGTCAATTATATTGATATCAAGAATACCTTTTCTGGGTATAAAAAAACTGAAATGAACATCATAATGAGTTGTTAGATCAGGTTTCTTTCCGGAGGCATCCATTTCTGGCAGCTTTGCTTCTGTAATATAAAGTATCCTGGCACTATCACTGTTCGTCGACAAATATTCATATAATGGTTCAAGATCGATCTTAAAAATTCCCCTCCCGTGGGTGGCAGCTATAAGATCTGCTTCCCTTTCCATTATTGTCATGTCAGCAACAAAACTATGTGGGATTCCTTTTCCAAGAACTTTCCATGAATTGCCTCGATTAACTGAAACCATTACACCATCAAAGGTCCCTGTATACAATACATCTTCATTTTCAGGATCTTCAATAATAACATTTACCGGAGAAACCGGGATATCTGAACTGATATTGTGCCATGTTTTCCCATAATCATCAGACATAAATACCATAGGTGCAAAATCATCATGCTTAATTCCACTAAGGGTAACATAAACCCTGGATTTATTAAAACGCGAAGGAGCAAAACTCTTAATATATTTAACAGGTAATCCTTCGGATATATCTTTCCAGGTAATTCCATCATCCTTTGATACCCACGCTGCACCAACAGCAGTACCTGCATATATAAGACCATGGCAAACAGGAGATTCTTCCAATGCTGTTATCCCGCCTCCCCGGCGTTTCTTATCATCAGGGTTTGCGAGATTAGGGCTGATCACTTTCCAGGTATTTCCCCTGTTGATTGATTTAAACAGATAATTTGCACCATAATAAAGAGTTGCATGATTATACTTTGAAACAAAGAATGGTGTAAGCCATTCGGTGAAAAACTCATCATTTATGCTATCAGGTAATTCAGGTTTTATAACAACAGTCTCACCTGTGGACATATTTTTTCGTCTGATAGCACCATTTTGTGACTCAAAATATACCGTATTTGAATCCTCAGGATCGGGTTCGGTAACTATACCGTCACCTCCTGTCCATGGATCAATCCACACATATTTCCATTTATCAGTATTTTCTTTAAGTGGTATGGCCGGCCCCATAACCGCTGCGTCATCTTGTGTGCCGCCGTAAATCCTGTAAGGATTATCGTTATCAGTACTGATGAAGTAGAACTCTTCAACCGGGATATTATTATACCTGAACCATGATGCCGATTTATCATATGATATATACAAACCTCCGTCATTCCCGACAATAATATGATCTGGGTTTTCAGGATTAATCCACATGTCATGATGATCAACGTGGAAGAAATTGGCAGGACTCGGAACAATATTATGTATATCGCCCCTGAGCTGTTTAAATGTTTTACCGGCATCAGATGATTTCAGTATTGATATTCCAAGAAGATATACTTCATTATCATTTATCGGATTAACATAACAATCTGCAAACACATGGCCAAAAGTGCTGAAAATCTTAAGTCCTTCTTCATGTGTTTTGCTCCATGATTCACCACCATTCACTGTCATGTACAGCTCCGCAGTTCCCTCATCAAATTCCCGGTTCAGGTTGTCGGTTAATGCATATACCAGATCAGGGTTTTGGTATGAAACAGCAAGTCCGCTTCTCCCATTCATCTCACCATGTGGTAAACCATTACTCACCTCAAACCATGAATCACCACCATTAGTGCTCTTGTAAACACTACTACCAGGACCACCTATTGTCTCGCTGCATTGCCAGGTGGTAGCATATAAAATATCCGGATTCCCGGGTGCAAAAATGACATCATTAGCTCCTGTACGGTCATCGATATACAATACTTTCTTCCATTTTTTCCCTCCGTCACTACTTTTATATAAACCTCTTTCAGTATTAGGTGAATAAAAGTGCCCAAGGGCTGCGACAAAAATAATATCAGGATTTTCAGGATGGACAGCAACCCTGCCAATATGATAAGTATTTTCAAGCCCAAGCGATTGCCATGTATTACCTCCATCTTGAGACCGATATACTCCCGCCCCGGAAAAAGTATGTCCTCTCCTCGCTCTGAGGTTTTCTCCGGTAGCCAGATACACTATTTCAGGATCTGAAGGAGCAAGACAAACATCACCAATACTGTAAGCGGGCTGGTTATCGAAGACAGGTTGCCATGAAAAGCCATGGTTTATGGTTTTCCATAAATTTCCAGATCCATATCCGGCATATATTGTAGAGGGTTTGTCCGGATTTACCGCTATTGATTCTACCCTACCAGAATTAATTACCGGTCCGATTAAATCCCATTTGAGACCAGCAAATTCTGATCTTTCATAATTAGAATAATACTGACTCCAAGAGTTCACTATAGGACTTGTTTCTTTTTGACCTCTGACATGAATTGAGTAGAATACCAGAAGTAACATTAAAACAATAGATAAGGGTTTCATAAATACGAAATTTTTTTAAATGGAAAATATCATCACAGTCAGTTATCTGCAAAGCATTATAATCATCGAAAAGACCTGGCAGCCGGGAAAACACATATTTTAATAATTAAACAATATTATGTTATTGAATTAATGTTTTCATAAACTTCATTTGCTACCAGCAGATCCTGGATTGCCAGCCCAACACTTTTAAAAACCGTTACTTCATCTTCATTACTCCTCCCGCAATATTTCCCTGTTATCACATCACCCAACTCTGCTCTTATATGATCTGGAGTGATAATACCTTTATTAAGTGGAATAACAATATCTCCTGCTTCTGCAATACAGGCTTCTTTGTCATCTACGAACAAAGAAGAATTCTTAATAATATCAATATCCAATTCCTGCATATGCGGTTTATAAGCCCCAATTGCATTAATATGAACACCTGGTTTTAAATGTTTAAGGCTGAACAATGGCTCTGCAGAACCTGTAGCTGTAACAATAATATCAACTTCTTTAAGCACACTAAGGTCGGAGGCAGGATTTAGATTGGCATCCGTCTGGGCTTGCATATCTTCTATCAAATTGTCAATGGCTCCTTTGTACCTGTCAAATAGGTATACATTTTTTATATCACGAACTAAAAGGGTTGCTTCAAGCTGAGTACGGCCCTGTGCTCCACAACCAAATAAGGCAAAGGATTCACTGTTTTCTCGCGACAATATCCTTGCAGCCAGTCCTCCTGCTGCTCCGGTTCTTAACCCAGTTATATATGTCCCATCCATTACAGATAGGATTCTGCCACTTTCAGAGTCCATAAGCATTATAATTCCTGTTATTGTTGGCATTCCCCTCGAATAATTATCCTCATTCTGCGTCAAAAACTTAACGCCGAACTTGCCAATTGTTTCATCAAAAGCAGGCTTAAAAAAAAGTGTAATGGTCTTGTCAGGGTTTTCAACAACCGATCTTAAAGGGACATGACATTTCTTTTCAGATAAATGGATAAAAGCTTTTTCCATTAAATTAATCCCCCTTTCCATCCCAATTACAGACTTTATCTGTTGGTTACCTATCAAGTATACTTCCATGTTGTCACCCATAATGAATGAACTCAGTTTCGTATGGTATACTTCCGAATGATTTCCCATCTTATCAAAATTACGAGTTGTAAGAAAAATGTTCTATATAAAGGCAGCCAATTGATTTATATTATTATTCTTAAATATAGGAATAACTAATATGGTAATATACCATGATATTATCCAATAAGTATACAATTTTACTGAATAGTTGCAGAAATATTAAGTATGAGCAGCTGATAGAGTACGTTTACTGGTCATAAGAATGTTTTTTCGATATTGGTTTGGAGTCATCCCGGTTACGTTTAAGAAATGCCTGTGAAAATTAGATATATTATTATATCCACTTGAATAACAAGCCTGAGCTACATTATAACCACTTTTAAACAGTAATTTACATGCGTTACCAATCCGAACTTCGGTAAGGAAACCTGAAAAAGTCTTTTGAGTTCTTTGTTTGAAATAGCGACAGAAAGATGTTGGTGTCATATAGACAAGAGCAGACACATCATCAAGACATATGCGCTCACGGAAGTTCTGCATGATATACTCAAAAACCTTGTTCAGTTTATTATTATCTTCTTCATCCATTATCAATGGTGTCCTCGTTGAAATTAATGTTGCTTCCTTTTTGCTAGCCATCATGGCCAGAATATTCAGAAGTTCCAGCACCCTGGAAAAACCTTCAATATTAAGCATTTTCTTAATATACGGGGAGATTAATTTAGAATTTTCTTTTGACAATTTTATACCATAGATAGAATTATCAAGCAATTTTTTTATTTTGATAGATTCCGGAATATATTCCAGGAATGCACAAAGAGAATCACAGCTGAAAAATACTGAAATAGCACGCGCACGAAATATAGAATTAGCTTCGAAGTATCGTTCACTGTTATGAAAGACATGAGGAAGATTCTTTCCTATCAGATAAATTTCTCCTTTATTGAACCTGTCAAGTTTATCCCCTACCAATATCATTCCTGTACTTTCAATAATATAAGTAAGCTGACATTCTTCATGGAAATGTATAGGTTCATAAAAATATGGCAGGTCCCAATTCTCAACCCTTACTGTTTCCTCCTTTTGCCTTGGTACTTTAAAGCAGATAGGTTCCATTGCCTAAGCACGATATTTTAAATGATCAGTGTAAATCGAATTTACTATATTCTGCCATTTATGTCTATCACAATATTACCGTATATATATACTATTTTATCCTTGATTAGTTCAAATATACACATTTTTCAGCAAATATATCGTAATTTTCAAAAGTATTGATACTAAATATTATTTCTCTTACTCAAGTGATTTAGTGAAAATATTAAAATATCATAGATTTTCACGTCAATAATTGACCGTATTCATCCTTCCTTAGTAATGGTCCTTTTTCTTTATTAATTCCTGTTATACAGGTTGTTATGAGGGTT
>JAYEGY010000133.1:0-6874 GCA_034659275.1 Bacteroidota bacterium
AACAGACTAACTTTACTTACCGGCACATTGATCTCATAACCGGGATATACCTTTATTTAATATTTATATCATTGCAATAGGGAATAAATTATGACACCTACAGAGAGGGAAAAAATAAGAGTACGGGTTGAAGAGGAGATACAAACTCTCAAGGAATCCATTGTGACACTGACTGACCTGACAGATGAAGAGGTTCAGACAGACGCAAATGACTGGTTTACCACCAAGGAGAACCAGGGTAAGGATATTAATGAACTGGCTCTGGCCAAGGCAAAACAAAGATTAAAGGTGTTGAATAACGTCCTTAACAGAATAGACAATCCGGATTTTGGGATATGCACCATGTGTAAAAAACCCATTCCCTTTGAAAGATTAAAGGCTGTACCTACAACAAAAAGATGTATGGCCTGCGGATAGAAGCAGCACCATAAGAACACTTTTCACGCTCCTTTTACATTATTCCCAAAATTTTTGCTTATCTTATATATGACAATAAATCATTCAATGAAAGAAGCTTTAAAATGTTACCACTCAGAGAGAGAAAATGTAAACCGCTTGAGCAGGATACCCAACCTCTTGACGAAGAGAAAACAAGAGAATATAAAGAAATGTTACAGCCGGGATGGGGGGTCGTTAATAGTAACATGCTCAAAAAGAGATATCTTTTCAGTGACTTCCGGAGAGCTATGGCCTTCGTCCAGGAAATAGCCAGGGTGGCCGAGCAGGAACAGCACCACCCGGATATGTGTATCCGCTATTCTGATGTTGAGATTGAACTGAGCAGCCATGATATCGGCGGACTGTCAGAAAATGACTTCATAATGGCAGCTAAAATAGACAGCTTTTGATGCAAGTTTTCAGATGGATGCTAATGAAGATAGGAATTCAGTTTGAATGCCTGCCTGGCGGCAGGCAGGGTTTGTCAAACTTTCAAACATAAAAATTAGAAAAAAATTATAACTATATAACAAAAAAAGATGCCACTCCCAAACATAGATTCAGGTCTCTACACCGACCATTACGAACTTACAATGGCCCAGGGCTATTTCTTTACTGAAAAGAAAGATACCAGGGCTAATTTTGATTATTTCTTCCGTAAAAATCCGTACAAGGGAGGATTTGTGGTTTTTGCCGGACTCGATACCATGCTGGAAGCAGTTCATGAATATCATTTCAAAGAAGAGGACTGCCGCTACCTGGAATCTATCGGTTTCAAGAAAAAATTCCTTGAATACCTCAGGAATTTCAGGTTCAGGGGAAATATATATTCAGTACCTGAGGGCGAGATAGTATTTGCCAACGAACCTGTTCTGAGGCTCGAAGGCAATATCATTGAAACACAACTTGTGGAGAGTTTGATCCTGAATTTATTGAACTTTCAATCACTCATTGCTACCAAGGCTGCACGTATCCGCCTTGCGGCAGGTAACAGTCCCCTGGTTGATTTTGGTCTTCGCCGTGCACAGGGCCTGGGTGCCATACACGCCAGCCGGGCCGCCATCATCGGCGGCTTTAACGGAAGCTCTAATACTTACAGCGCACGTAATTTCGGTTTTCAGTCTACCGGCACCATGGCACACTCATGGGTGCAGAGCTTTGATAATGAAATTGATTCCTTCAGGAAATTTGTCCGCCTGTATCCTGACTCATCAATACTGCTTGTTGACACTTACGATACACTTAAGTACGGCGTTCCCAATGCCATCACCGTGGCAAAAGAAATGGAAAAGGAGGGTCATAAGCTCTCCGGCATCAGGCTCGACAGCGGCGACCTTGCATATATGAGCAAGAAATCACGCAGGATGCTCGACCAGGCGGGACTACACTACGTCAAAATAATAGTATCAAACCAGCTCGACGAACATCTTATAAAAAGCCTGATAGAACAGGAAGCACCAATTGACTCTTACGGGGTGGGGACAGCACTGGTAACAGGTAAGGATGAAGGTGCACTGGACGGAGTGTATAAGCTTACACAGATTGATGATGAGCCAAGCATGAAAGTATCGGAAAATATTACCAAGACTACACTGCCGGGTATAAAAACAATATACCGTTATGTAAATGGTGATAAGAAGTTTTATGCCGATGGTATACAACTGGAAAATAAACCTGTGCCACAACTGATATATCATCCTTATAATCCTGAAAAGAACTGCCCTTTGAAAGGATATTCATATGAAAATATCATCGAAAAAGTAATGGAGAAGGGCAAAATTCTCAAAGGTAAATCACTTGACGAGTCAGCGAAATATGCCGCTGAAAGGCTGGAACAACTGCCGGTAGAATCAAAAAGATTTGCTAATCCACATATATATAAAGTGGGAATAGGCGAGGAATTAATGAATTTACGTAATAACTTAAAAAATAAGATATGGAAGCGTTAGTAATTGTAGATGTGCAGAATGACTTCTGCCCGGGTGGTGCTTTGCCGGCACCAAAGGCAAACAAAATAATACCAGTCATAAATGATCTGATGAATATTTTCGATATTATAGTGGCATCACGTGATGTGCATCCTCCCGACACCAAACATTTTGACAAGTGGCCGCCACACTGTGTTGAGGGCACAAAGGGAGCACTCTTCCATCCTGATCTGAACATAACCAGGATACAGAAGGGTTTTCACAAAGGTACAGGTAATAAAGACGATGGCTATTCAGCCTTCGAAGCCACGAATGAGAGCCTGAATGATTACCTCCTGAAGAAAAAAGTAACAGATGTTTATATCACCGGACTGACAACCGAATACTGCGTTAAGAACACAGCACTTGATGCTGTACGCAGCGGCTTCAATACATGGCTTATCACCGATGCCATAGCAGCTGTGGAACCCGGATCAGATGAGGAGGCAGAAGCACTTAACGAGATGAAGAATGCAGGGATTAAGCTTATTGAATCTGCAGATAAATGTTGCTGAAAAATATTTGCTTACCTTTATTATTCATCTGCATATCAGATATCTATGAATAGAAAGGAAGAAAAAAATATACTTCAGGCTTTACTCGGCACAAGCACCGGTAACATACGGATGAAACAGACTATCAGGCAAGCCTATGATACTATAGATATTTTTATTGCCCTGATAAAACCGGATGGTGAAATAGTATACATTAACAGAAAGGGTAAGGATCTGCTTAACTGCAATGATGAGGAACTTAAAGGTACCAACATCATAAGTGATTTTATCCTCAAAGGGAAGAAGGCCGGAGCACGGGATTTCCTGCGTCAGCTGGCAAAAAGAAAGGAAGAAGGTGCAGAAGAATATACCTATCATTTCTCCAATGAATATTTCGATGACCTGGCCATTAAAGCAATAAACCATGTGATCTTACACAATGAGAAAAAAACAGCGGCAATATTTATAACAGGTATGAAATTAAGCCCCGAGGCACTCAATGATAGCTAGGATAAAAAAACCCTGACAGAATCATTGGACAGGTCAAAAGACGCTATGAAGGCAAAAAATGATTTCCTCGCTAATGTCAGTCATGAAATAAGGACACCTCTAACTGCTATACTGGGATTTACTGAACAATTGATGCAGACAGATCTTGATGAAAAACAGGAGAAATATCTCAATATTATTGATAAGTCTGCAGAACATATGCTTGGATTGATTAATGATATCCTTGTTTATTCAAAAATTGAAGCAAGGAAAATAAGATTCGACAATGCTCCTTTTAAAATTGAAGATACGGTAAAAAACTCCTTTACCACCCTCCAGGAAAGAGCAAAAGACAAGGGACTTGATTTCAAATATGAAATAGCCGGCAATCTTAATATTGTTCTGATAGGTGATTCCTTCAGGCTCAGGCAGATACTTATAAACATGCTGAGTAATGCAATCAAGTTCACAAATAAAGGCTCTGTTCAACTTAAAGTCCTGATGCAGGAAGAAACAGAAGACTCATGTTATGCAATGTTCAGGGTTATTGACACGGGTATTGGCATAAGCCGCAAGAATCTGAAAAGCATTTTCACTCAATACCGCCAGGCAAACCCTTCGACAAGCTTGAAACATGGAGGAACAGGCCTGGGCCTGACAATATGTAGAAACCTTATCGAACTCCAAGAAGGCAGCCTGTCAGTAAAAAGTAAGCCAGGTGAGGGCAGTGAATTTTCGTTTGTTATCCCTTATAAAAAAGGCCACCTCGATAATATTACCAAAATTGACTCAGTAGAAAAAGATTTTAACAAGCTGAAAGACAAAAAAGTTTTACTTGTCGATGACGATAGTGTCAACAGGCTGCTGGGAAAGACATTGCTTGAAAAATTTAATTGCCGGACAGACGTTGTCAGCGGCGGAAAGAAAGCAATGAGTCTATTGGATAAGGAGAAATTCGATATTGTTTTACTCGATATCCAGATGCCCGATGTTGATGGATATCAAGTGGCTGATTATCTGAGAACATCAAGAAAAGACAAAACAACAAAAATAATCGCCTTCACTGCCGCCGCAAGGATTAATGACATAAGAGATTTTCATGAAGCAGGCATTGATAACTTTATTATCAAACCATACCGTGAAATAAACTTATTCAATAAGATGTGTGAAGTTCTTGGCATTGAACACAAAGAGGAAGAAGAATCGACTTTTGAAATTATCCTTAAAGAAGAAATAAGACCAAAACGCTATGATCTTTCTGAGCTGGTATCGATGGCAGAAGATAATAAAATGATAATTAATAATGCAATCAAAAATTTTGTAAGTAATTCTGAAGTAACCATTTACCTGTTTAAAAAATACCTTGAAGAAAAAATATGAAGAAAATAGGCGATGCAGCCCATAAACTGATCCCATCATATGCCCACCTCAGGGTAAATACCGTTTTACACGGCTTAAAAGAAATAGATTTAAAAACAAAGAATGATCCTGAACCTGAGTATACATTAATACATAAGCTGGTAAGCCGGACAATAACAGAAATGGAAAAAGTAGTTAAGGAAATAAAAAACGACTTTAACATGTAGCATCTTCATCTTTAATTATTCCTTAATGTGTAAGTGTGAAATTTTTCCACATTAACGAAACAATATTTTCATTATTCCCTATTAGCAGAATTTTACATCCCTCCCGAAAAAAAAAGAATAAACAGAGCTCATAAATTTACTAATGGATTAATATAAAGATAATTACAGCTATTATTCCCCCCATAAAATATTTTATGTGTTGACTTATGCATTATAAATATTTCAAGCTTGGCATGCATTTGGATATTAAAATAAACAAATATGGAAATATATTATTTTACCCATATTGAAAATGCTTTAAACCGGTAATAATAATCATGCAACAAAATATCAATAAGGAAATGGTAAGCCTTGCAGTGGTTACTGAGATCAAAAATGATAATCCACAACGGATCAGTGCAGAACATATCGAAAAATACGAGAAGCCCGAAAGTGTCCCCGCCACTGAAACCGGTAATACATATACCCCCGACATGCTGGTCTATTATGAAAGAGGAATAGATATCTATGAGATTGAGCTCGAGAATAATAAAGCGGTTGATAAATGGAAGTCATTTGAATCTTTTGCTAAAGAAAATAATGGATACCTGTATATTGTTGTCCCTGAAGATATTAAAAAAGCCATCTCAAATTTAATAATATCAGAGAACATTAATGCCGGTATCATTTACTTTTAATTAAGCGTATAATCTCCATCACAATATCTCATCTTTCCCTTTAATCATCATAACATAATATTTTAATCTTATTCTCTTTATGCTTAACTTTATAATTATTATTTGCTTTACTTGATCTTACAATGATAATTATATTATTAAGGAGAAACTGGTAAATACAATGAAAAAAATACTGGTTATAGATGATGATTCCTATATATGTAACCTGCTTACCGACTACCTCAAACAGAAAGGTTTTCAAGCAGAAGGTAGCTTATCAGGTATAAAAGGGATTAAACTCTTTGATAAGAATAGTTTTGATATGGTGCTGTGCGATTACCGTTTACCTGATTCTGACGGCTATGAGTTATTAAAACATTTTAAATCAACCCGGCCCTCCGTACCCGTGATAATTATGACTGCATATGCTGATGTGAGGATGGCAGTTAAACTAATCAAATCAGGGGCTTTTGATTATGTAACCAAACCTGTTCAGCCTGAAGAAATACTTCAATTATTAAAAAAAGCATTCAGCGAACAAAAAGATCATAAATCCGGATCATCTTTCAGTAAAGATTTCATTGCGGGTAAAAGCTCTGCGATCAAAGAAGTGCTGAGTCACGTTGAGCTGGTCGCACCTACCGAATTAACTGTATTAATAGAAGGAGAGACAGGATCCGGAAAGGAATATATAGCAAGGGCAATACATTATAGCAGTAAAAGAAAAGATAAACCTTTTGTGGCGGTCGACTGCGGTGCAATGCCAAAAGATCTTGCCAACAGTGAATTGTTTGGTCATGTCAAAGGAGCATTTACAGGGGCCATAAATGATAAAAAAGGACACTTCCAGGAAGCTGAAGGTGGTACAATTTTTCTGGATGAAGTGGGAAACCTCCCCTATGAGAACCAGTCGAAACTGCTGAGGGCACTCCAGGAAAGGGTGATAAGTAAGGTAGGTGAAAACAGAAATATCAATGTTGACGTCCGCGTAATTGTGGCAACAAACGAAAGCCTTATTAAACTTGTTGGAGAAAATGAATTCAGGGAAGATCTATATCACAGGCTCAATGAATTTAAGATTAATCTACCCCCACTGAGAGAGCGATCAGAAGATATAATGGAATTCGTCGAGGTCTTTATTCAAAGAGCCAATAAGCAGTTTGGCAAGTCCGTAACAGGTCTGGATAATGAAGTTAAAAGACTGCTTACGGAATATCCATGGTATGGTAATATACGTGAATTAC
>JAYEGY010000134.1:0-6865 GCA_034659275.1 Bacteroidota bacterium
CACCCCGAAGAAGCTAAAGCCTTTCGGGATCCTCGAATCCAGGATTCAGAACTCGGTTCATAACTCATAACTCATAAATCATAACTCATAATTAATACTTCATAATCTTCCCCATTTGCCTGGTCTGATGCTGTGTGACTATTATTTTTTTCGGGCTTGCTTGTTTTTTAAAATAATATTATACCTTTAACCATTATTTTGCTAATCTAAAACTTAAATCTATGAAGAAACTTACAATGATTTTTTCATTGTTAGTGTTCAGTAGTGCTATGCTATTGGCACAAACAGTGCAAATCACTGGGACAGTTACCGATGAACAGGAGGGTACTCCAATCCCCGGTGTGTCCGTTGTTGCAGTAGGTACAACTATTGGTACTACAACGGATGTTAACGGTAACTACAGCCTTACAGTCCCGACCGACATCAACAAATTATGGTTCTCCTTCGTTGGTATGCAAACCAAGGAGGTTGAAATCGCCGGTCAGACTGAGATTAACGTTACACTCGCCTCTGACGTTTTTGGCCTCGACGAGGTTATTGTCACAGGTGTGGCATCAATGACGCCGAGGAAGAAGCTGTCTATTACGGTAGACCAGGTTGGCGAGGACGAATTGAAGGAAGTGCCTGCTATCTCGGCAGCCTCTGCACTTCAGGGTAAGGTTGCAGGCCTTACCATTGTCCAGGCCAACGGAAGTCCCGGAAGTGCTGCATCGATTCGCCTCAGGGGAGCTACCACTCTCTACGGTTCACAGGCTCCGCTGATCCTTGTTGACGGTGTTATGCTGGAAGGAACCCTTGCAGATATCAACGTTGACGATATTCAAAGCATGGAGGTTGTGAAAGGTGCCGCCGCATCTGCTCTCTATGGTTCACGTGCCGGTAACGGTGTTATCGCCATTCAGACCAAGAGAGGTAGAAATATAGGTGCAGGGATAACAACCGTTACAGCAAGAACGGAATTTGGTGAGTCAAGGATTGCCAGGAAGCTGAAAGTATCAAAGCACCATGTTAATAAGCTTGCCGATGACTGGGAGACCGAAGACAGGTATACCAAATATTATGGTGTTCTTATGTATGGTGATCTTCCAAGCCACACCAACCCCGATAGCCTTGGTTACTTGCTTGAAGGTGGTCTTACAATGGATGGTGACCATTATATGGATAATCCTTATGGCCTGGTGCAGGATCAGCTTGACCTGTTTTACCAGCCCGGTAATTTTACGACCAATTATGTATCGGTGGCTACCAATACCGGTAAAACCAATTTCATGGCTTCATTTGAACATGCCACGCAAACAGGTGTCGTGTTCAAAGCTGAAGGTTATAAGAGAAATAACTTCAGGTTGAATATCGACCATAAATTCTCAGAGAAGTTTACTTTCAGCTCAAGTAACCTTGTTATCAAGACTTTCACTGATGCCGGTTCAATGGATTTCTTCTCGCTTCTGCAGTTGCAGCCTGACATGGACCTCTTAAGGAAAAACCCTATCGACGGTTCAGATTACAGGCTCAACGTTGACCAGTTCGGTACAACAGTTAACCCGCTGTACGCCCTGGAAAATACACAGAACCAGGGAAGAAGAAACAGGGTATTAAGTAGTTATCAATTCAACTATATGCCTTTCAACTTTATGAATATTGAAGGTACTTATAGCTTTGAAAAGCAGGATAACTACAGCCACTGGTTCAGGGAAAAAGGCTACCTGATCCTTGGCCCCCCGGTTAGCGCTACAGGCGGACAATTATCTAAGTCAAACGGTGAGCAGCTTTCACAGGTATTCCAGCTTACTGCTAACTTCAACCACGTATTTGGTAACTTTACCACCAAGGGTAAATTAAGTTACCTCTATGAGAGCAACGAGTGGGAAGGTTTCTCCACCGGCGCCCGTGAATTTGCCGTAGCAGGTGTACCGCATTTCAGTAATACCGATGCAACAACTGCATATAACAGCTCGTACAATGGTGCTACCAAAGCCGAGAATATCTTTGCCATAGTCGATGTTGATTACCTGTCAAAATATATAGGATCATTCCTTTACAGGATTGACGGTGCCAGCCAGTTCGGTGAGGAAGAAAGGTATAACCCTTATTTCAGGGTTTCGGGTGCTTACCGTATATCAGAGGACATAAGCATCCCCGGAATTAACGAATTAAAGATACGTGCCGCCTATGGTACTGCAGGTCACCGTCCGCCATGGAATGCCCAGTATGAGACATTCAGCATGTCAGGCGGTACTCCCGTGATGAATGTTTACGGTAATAAGAAACTGAAGCCTACCACCATCAGGGAAACAGAAGTGGCACTGAACGTTGAATTCCTTGATAAATTCTCATTTGAATTTATTTATTCAAAGACTGATGCGGAAGACCAGTACTGGCGTGTACCGCTTGCCGCTTCAGGAGGATTCAAGTACCAGTGGCAGAATATGGGTACCCTGACATCAAATGTTTTAGAGGCTACCCTCGGGGCTGAAATTGTGAATACCCGTGTCTTTGGATGGAGCACCAACTTCACATGGGACCGTGTAAGGCAGGAAGTCACAAAGCTTAATGTTGCACCTTTCACCACCGGTGCACGTGGTAATGCAGGTGACCCTGGAGTGTTTTTTATTTATGAAGGAGCTGTATTCGGCACCTTCTCAGGTGAGAAATTCCTCAGGTCAATGGATGAGATGGCTGAACAGATTGCCTTCTTAAGTGATCCCGGTGAAAGGTATGAAGGATATACCATCGATGACTTTACCCTCAACAGTGACGGTTATGTTATACCTGTAGGTACCGAAGGAACCAAGTTTGAAGTACCTGTTAAGCTGTATGGTGAAGACGGTAACCCGTCAACTGTCGTCGTAGGTGATGCCAACCCAGATTTCCGCCTGGCAATGGCCAATAATTTCAGGATATGGGATTTCACCGTATATGCACTGCTCGACTGGAAGCAGGGCGGTGATGTTTATAGCCTGACCAACCAGTGGATGTACCGTGACAACCGTTCCGCTGATATGGACCAGTTCGGAAAACCCGAGAATGAAAAGAAAACAGTTGATTATTATAAGGCTCTATATAACGTTAATACATATAATAATCACTTTGTATATGACGGTTCATACCTCAAAGTGCGTGAACTTGCCGTTTATTATAATGTGAATAAGAATTTATTAGGCAGGGTCATGAATGGCTTTGTAAAGAGCCTGCGCATCGGGTTCACGGGTAGAAATATGTTAACCATCACACGATATCCTGGATTTGATCCTGAAGTAGGTAGTACCGAAGGCAGTGGTGACAATACCATCCAGGCATGGGATGAGTTCAGTTATCCTAATTACAGGACTCTCTCCGGAACCATTGAGATTAAATTTTAATGTTAAAATCTGACATATTATGAAAAAAGTATTAAATAAATTCTACATACTTGTTATTGCTTTAGGTTTACTGGCACCCGCCTGTGCCGACCTGGAAGTGATAAACGAAACTGCCCCGGATGCTGAGAGGGCACTGGCAAACCCGGAGGATGTCCAGTCACTTGCGGGAGGTGCATTCAGAACATGGCATAACGAGGTCCAGGAATATGAAGCTGTTGCACTTGCAATGGGAACCATGGCCGATTATGTAACCTGTTCATGGGGTAACTCTGCAATGAGAGACATGTCCTGGGAACCACGTATCAATTCATTCCCTAACACCCTTACCTATGCTTATTTCCCCACAATCAGGTCACAATGGCAGGATTCATATGCAGCTATAGCCGCTGTCAATCTTGTCCTACAGAGGCTTGATGAGGGAATGGATTTCGGCGGCCCCGATGAAAATGCTCTGACTGAAGCATTTTGTTACTTCGTAAGCGGGGTATCACACGGATATCTCGGTCTTGTTTTTGACCAGGCTAACATCATACCCTGGGATGCCGATATATCACAGTTGGAATTAAAACCATGGGAAGAAGTGTGTGCAGCAGGTCTTGCTTTACTTGACCAGGCAATAGCCATTGCCAATTCCACTTCGTTCGAGGTTCCGCCAAAATGGGTTGGAGGTATGGCCATGACCAATGTTGAGCTGGCACAGCTGGCTAACGGCTACGCTGCAAGAATCCTCGCCTACCAGTCAAGGACCAAGGCTCATAACGAGTCAATTGACTGGAACCAGGTTCTGCACTATGCACAGAATGCCAATGATTTTGATTTTAAACCTGAACTGGGGGATGCCTACGACTGGTATGACATGTACTGGATGTATGCACGCTATCCCGGGTGGGGAAGAGTTGATCACCGTATAATAAATGAAATGGATCATGACTATCCTTCAAGATGGCCTACCAGCGGTGTATGGCCTGACGGAGACCCGGGTGAGGCTGATCCTGATGATGCACGCCTGTTAACAGACTATGAATACCTTGCATCAAATGCTTTTCCTCCTGACCGTGGCTATTACCATTTTTCACATTATCGTTACAGCCGCTATGATGATGTAGGTTCTACCGTATGGTACGGTGATAAGCCAAAACCCAGTTTCCTTGCATGGGAAGCCAAACTGCTTGAAGCTGAAGCTCTTTTCAGGACCGGGAATGTAACTGGTGCGGCTAATATACTTAATGACCCGACAGGGCCACGTAAGGTAAGAGGAGGACTGGATGATGTAAGTTCAAGCGATCCCAACCTTCTCAGGCTTATCCTTGATGAAAAAGATATCGAGTGCTTCCTTACAGGCGCCGGAATAGGTTACTATGATATGAGAAGAACCGACCGCCTGCAGCCTGCTACCTTACTCCATTTTCCCGTACCGGCAACAGAACTGGAGATATCAGGACTGCCGCATTATACAATAAATGCAGTAGCCGATGGTGTCGATGGCTCGGCAGGTGACTGGTCAGGATGGGATGATATGAAGTAAACGGGATATTAATTGAAAATTTTAAAAATCGATGATATGAAAAATAAATTATTCAAATATATCTCTTTCTTTGCCGCACTTGTCATGATCGTAAGTGCCTGCGAGAAGTCAGATATAGAAAAAGCCAATGAAGAATATGACTTCAGCAAGGTCATCCCGGCGGTGCAGGGGGTTAGCGGACCTTCGACCGTTGTTCAGACTTTTCCCAGAACATATTCTGTGAACTATTTCAGGGGAGGATCAAGCTGGAGCTGGAGTGTTTCCGGAGCTACTTTAGTATCAACAAGTGATGATGGACACGATGCCACTATTGATTTTCCAGATTTAGGAGATGTTGTTTTAACAGTGACCGAAACTACTCTGGGAGGTGTCACGTCTGAACCATATACCTATGATGTTACTGTAAATGCCCCGGTTGTAGAAGGTGTAAGCGGTCCTACCCAGGTAAATCAGACTTTCATCGAGAAGTTTTTTATTCCTTATTCACGTGAAGGTTCCACATGGGAATGGACTGTGACTAATGCTGTACTTGATTCAGTAAGTCCTGATACAAAAGAAGCCTTTGTGCTTTTTGATACGCAGGGAACTGCAACTGTTTCAGTTGTAGAAACTATTCATAGTGGCATCGAGACAGATCCTTATGATGTTACGGTAACTGTTGCCCAATATTGTCCGCTGGACGACCTGAGTGACCTTGCAGGAACTTATACAGGAACTGACAGCGAAGGTTACGCTACCAATGTAGTTACATCGGTGGATGGGGATGATTTTTTGATTACTGGTTTATGCGTGGGATGGATGGAAGATTACTGGGGTGAAACAATCACGGAAATGGTTCCACTGGTTGTAACAATGAATGTGAATGGAACGCTCGAGATCGAAAGACAGTACGCTATGACTACCGATTGGCAAGGAGATCCTTATCGATATGAGATCGAGGCAACAGGTAGATGGAATAACTGCAATAAGACTCTATATATTGAGTATGACCTCTACTATGAAGGTGCCAGCAGCCCAACTATTTCTATTGTTGAGGATATCACTTTGGTGACTCCTTAGCCAGATCAAAGCAAAAATTACATTTCAAAAGGCTGTCTGTTTCAGGCAGCCTTTTTTTTATGACTATACTGGTGTAAGGTTGCTTTGTCTTTTGGTGTGAGGCTCAGCCTTCACCGATCTGATTGGTTATAACCATGGAAAGAGTCTTGGCTTCTCCTCAGTTTTAGATTCCTGTTTTTTACCTTGTCACCTTAATTGTCCCTGTGTAGTATAACGGTACATAATTGCCTGTAAGTCCTTGGATTGTAATAACATATTCAGAGAGGAAATCCGAAGTGTAAAATGTAAACTCAATGAGGCCTTCATCATCAGGCTTAAGCTCCGGGTTCCAGTACAGGGTGTTCCTGAAATCGGGAATATGTGAATCCTGTGGCAGCCTGTCTGAATACGTGAAATTATTATATTTATGTTCCTTTTCAAGGATTGTGGACGAAGTTATGAGCCCGGCCCCGGGATAATCAAAGCCGCACATATCACCTTCAAAAGACGAAATGCTTATTATGCCGTTTATTATCATACTGCTTATCTGGTATTGACCTTTGATAACATCTATTCTCTCAATAAGATCAGGATCCAGGCCTGCAATAAATGAAGGGTCATCAATTATTACACCATCCAGGAATACGGCTTCCGGACCGGATAAGCGTTCGGCACCCGGCTCGTTAGTGAATAATAAAGTTGCTCCTTCTCCCTCCCTCCGGAGCACAACACCCGGCACAAGTTCATGAAACACCTCTTGCATGGTGGGCAGGTCTATATAGTCGTCAAGGAAAACCTGCAAATCGGGTCGGCCATAAAACCTGTAAATCAGCGTATCATTATTATTAACTACTTCAGTAACACGGTTACCTGTATCGTAGATCCTGTTTACCTGGTAATTAACACCGAGTCGTGAGGCATAATCAAGAAGTTCTTTCCCTAT
>JAYEGY010000135.1:0-2267 GCA_034659275.1 Bacteroidota bacterium
ATACGAGAGTTCAACTGCTTTTTGTTTGAACTCCCTGTCATAAAATGTTCTTTCTTGTTTCATCATGGCAATTTACTACTTTTTTTGTAGCCTAACTTGCCGTCCAGTTTATTGGGGGAGTTTCATATATTGATATTTCCTAGTTAATAGTTATACCTTACATCATTACCATCCATACGATTAAAATAAGCTGCAATGAACTCCCAGTTTAATATATGATATGCATATACTCATACACCTAACTTATTGCGATTTCGAATTGCATAATATTCACTCCTGAGATACTCTTGCATTTCACAGTCAATGGAATAGATATAATAACCACCAAAGAATTTCATAATAGCTTCAACTGACCTGAATAATGGGTCAGCTAAACCACAGATTACTAACTCTTGTTTTATCTTTGTACCCAAGTATCTCTTAAACTTCTTCTCTTCATACTTACTGAAAACCATCAGATGGTTTTTAATTTTTGGTAAATTGCAGCACCCTTCGACTGATAGCTATGATTTTGGCAGGTTGCTGCAAATCGCTCACTGTTTACTCTAAAACTTCAGTGTTACCAACTGAGCTCAGGAACCTTTGGCTGGTGGAATAAATCTGCTATTATCGCATAAATGGCATTAGCCAATTAACTGCCAGGGCCAGCGCAGCACCCTTCATCTGATAGATATTATTTTGGCAGGTTGCTGCAAAGGTCTATCTCTTTACCTTAAAACTTCATTGTTACCAATTGAGCTCCCACCTTCGCTGTACCAGCTACGGCGGGCAGGCAGGGACCTCTGGCCAGTGGAATAAATCTGCTATTATCGAAAAATGTGGCTGACCTTAAGATGAACGATGCAACTATGTACTTGCAGGAAACAATAATCAATAGAATAAGCCAAGGTCCCTGCTGTGTCCTCCGTAGCTTAAGCGGAGGAGGATGTAAGCAATTAGGGCGAAGCCCGAAATGCGCATCGAAGGGTGATGCTTCGTTAGTCTAAGGATGGGATTGATCCATTTACCCACTCCAGACGCTTCGGTCTGGATCTTCGATCCGTGGGTCTGGCAGGGGTCAGGGGGCAAAATTGGCTACCGCAAGTGAGCAATCCTGGTGGAAATATTCGTCAAAACAAAGGCTAAATGCCGGACCGGCTTAGGCACATTCGCAAAATGGTCTGACAAATAAGTACCCCTTATATTATATTATTATATTTACACTATGTAGATTAGGAATTTATCCGTTTTAAATGTTTGTTCAAAGAATATTCATTGTTTTGGTTTTACTGCTGCTGTTTGCATGCAATAGCATTAATAAAAGAAACGAATATGATCTATCTACAGATAATAGTCAGCTTTCATGGATCGGGGACGGAAAGGATCAACCAGAAAAAGACTACATGTATTATCTTGAGGATTCCTCACCTGTTTTCAGAAAAGAGTTTATTGCTGAAAAAGAACTAATGTCGGCAAAATTACTGGTTACTGCAGCCGGTTATTACAAGGCAAGCATCAACGGGGTAGAACTTAATGAAGTTATGCTGGATCCTGCATGGACTGATTTCACCAAGAGGGTCTATTATTCAGAATATGATATTACAAATTTTATTGACCGGGATACTAACTGTATAGGAGTTACCCTCGGTAATGGTTTTTATAATCCACTGCCACTGAGGATGTGGGGCAGCAGGAATCTGAGAAATGTGCTGAATCCGGGAAGGCCTGTCTTTGTTGCAGGTATCTTTCTTGAATATACAAACGGTAAAAGAGATATGGTATTTACGGATGATACCTGGAGGTACTCCTACGGGCCCATTATAAGGAATAACGTTTACCTGGGCGAAATATATGATGCCCGGCGCGAGATAGAGGGCTGGGATCAGCCCGGATTCGATGATTCATCCTGGAAAGAAGCTAAAGTATCGAATGGACCTGGAGGCAAATTGGAAAAAGCATTCTTCCCGCCGGTACGTATTACTGAAAGAATAAAACCGGAAAATATCTACTCACCTTCGAAAGGTGTCTACATAGCCGATATGGGTGTCAACTTTACAGGAGTATACAGAATCAAACTGAAAGGAACTGAAGGAGACACTATTACATTCAGGTTTGGAGAACGTATATATAAAGACGGGAGTCTCAATCCTATGACCACAGTATGCGGCCAGATAAAGAGCAGGGGTGTTGGAGGACCGGGAGCGCCGGATATTGCGTGGCAGGCTGACACCCTTATCCTAGGCAGTGTCGTAGAAACCTGGTATAAACCTGAATTTACTTTCCATACC
>JAYEGY010000135.1:2277-6845 GCA_034659275.1 Bacteroidota bacterium
GCCTGAAATTTCTGATCTGGAAGGACTGGTATTGCATTCTGATGTAGTAAACAATAACAGTTTTGTATGTTCGTCAGATCTTATAAATTCAATACAGGAGGCCGTGGAACGAACCTTCAGGGCAAATATTATCAGTGTTCAGTCTGATTGCGCGGCAAGGGAGAAGTTCGGTTATGGTGGTGACCTCAATGCAACCAGCGAATCATTCATATACAATCTTGATATGCATTCCTTCTACACTAAAACAATATATGACTGGTTAGATGCAATTAATGATTCCGTTTTTGTTGATACAGCTCCTTATGTTGGGATAAGATATTGTGGTCTGAGCTGGGAATCAGCCTTCCTCATCACTCAATATTACCTGTACCTGTATTATAATGATGTTGATTTAGTAAGAGAAATGTATAAGTTCGATAATGAATGGATGGATAAGGTAGGCAGGATCCATCCTGATGGCTGGGTAAGCCACGGACTGAGCGACCATGAATCGCTTGAACCAGTTCCAGTAAAACTTACAGGCACCTGTCACTACCTGCAATGTGCAAGGATAATGAGTGAATTTGCTTCAGTGACAGGCGATACCGAAAGGGAATTATACTATAATAACCTGGCCTGTAAATTAAGGGATCAGATTAAAAGCGAATTCTGGGATAAACCAGTTGAAGGCAGAATAAACAGGCAAACTCTCTTTTCATTCTTATTATATCATGGAATTATTCCCGATGCAGAAATTGAAGCCGCAAAGGATTCGCTTCTTACAGCCGTTAACAATGGCCCCTCAGGTCATTTTACCACCGGGATCTTCGGCACTAAATATATACCTGAAGTCATATCGGAACATTGTTCACCAGATATTGTATTTGATATAGTAAACAGTACTGCTTATCCGGGGTGGGGCTTTATGATTGATAATGGTGCAACAACTATATGGGAAACATGGAAGGAAAGTGACAATACCTTTTCGAACTGTCACCCCATGTTCGGCACTATATCTGAATGGTTCTTCAGGTGGCTGGGTGGAATAAAACCAGATCCTGACTACCCGGGATTCAGGAAATTTCATATTTCACCGTCAACACCTGATGGTCTTACATATGTTAACTGTACATACTTTTCACCGCTTGGAAAAATAATATCCAACTGGAAGAAAATGGACGGAAGCATCATATACCATATAGAGATACCCGAGGGGAGTAAGGCACTTGTAAGAGTGCCTTTTGAAGAACCATATAATATCCGTATTAAGAAAAGCGATGAGCCTGATTTTATGCCCCTAAAGATGGAAAATTACCAAACAGGAAAGTTTGAACTTTCCGAAGGTAAATATGATATCACTGTATCTTCGTAGCGGGCAGGCAGAAATTTTAATGCGGTATCGTATAAGGGGATCCTAATCTAAGAGGAAGGACACCAAACCTTGACCGGATATCTTACCTACTTTGCTTGACCTGGCAAATATTACCATACCTGAATCAATCGAAGGAAAGAGCATGAAAGGGGCAATAACTAAGCCTGATGCATTCGCAGATGAAGCTGCATTGATTATGAGTGTTTCTCCCTTCGATAGGCCGGAAAATAATGAATACAGGGGCATATATACCAGCAGGTATACCTACGTTAAGAACCTGGAAGGACCATGGCTGATGTATGATAATGAAAAAGATCCATACCAGATGAATAACCTTGTTGACAATCCTGAATATGAGTATCTGTTAAAAGAACTTGATTCAATACTATCAGAAAAACTTAATATGATAGGTGATGAATTTAAGCCCAGGGAATATTATATTGAGAAATGGGGATACAAACTGAATAAAAGTGGACATATTGACTACAGGGCAGATGCAGAACCCCAGGGCCAGCACTAAATAATTAATTCATTTTTGCTTACCTGATAACATAACTTCGGTACTCTTGCATAAATCCCTCATCTCCTGCAATATTTGTCTATAGTCAGGATGGGATACCAGATTTGTGAGTTGATCAGGGTCTTGTTGTAAGTCATGCAAATATTCATAAGCTGGTTCTTGTTCGTAATAATTGGCATAAACAAAGCGTTCACCCCTGTATCCAATAAATTTAGGAATCATTTGATGGTCCATCCTGTGTTCACAAAAGAATCCCTCACGCCAGTTATTGTTTCCATCTCCGTCAAGAAGTGGCAACAGGCTTTTCCCCTGAAAAATATCCGGTTGCTCAATCCCGGCATAATCAAGAATTGTTGCCGGAATATCAATGTTCAAAGCCATTTCTTCTGATAATTTATTGGTTGAATTTTTTGGGATTCGCGGATCAAAGATTATTAAAGGAACCCGAAGTGATTCTTCATAATGGCTCCATTTACCGGCAAATCCCCTGTTGCCCATATAGTATCCATTATCAGCAGAATATATAATAACCGTGTTTTTATCCAATCCTTTTTTTTCGAGAGCTGCGATTACCCGCTTCATCACATTATCATATCCGCTTATCATGCGAAAATAAGCTCTCAAGTTTGTTTGATACTTTTCCGGTGTATCCCAGCGCCAGAAGAAACGTTTTCTATTTAACGAATTCTTGAGGAATTCCGGATGATTTTCAAAGATTTCCGGGTCCGATAGTTTTGGCTCTGGCATTTCAATTCCTTCATACAAAGCTGCTGTTGAAGCAGGATAGGGATAATGTCCCTCATTCCCGGGAGTTAATTGATTGTCTACTGCATGCACGGCATTAAAACTGACCGAAAGGCAAAAGGCCTGGTCTTTCGACTGTTGATTGATGAACTCTATAGCCTGGTCTCCTTTAATTTCTGCTGAATGACGCCGGCTTCCATCAGGATATTCCTTGAAATAGGGTACAGATTTGGGAGATATTTTTAAATAGTCAAACATTTCAGCCAGCATGGAGTCCTGATTTTCAATTTCAATCCCGAACTTTCCCACAAAACCTGTTTTGTACCCGGCCTGTCTCAAAAGGTAAGGGTATGAATTTTTTACATACCCTGTTTTTAATGGTTCCTTTCCAAAAGTGTAATTGTGCCTGCACTCATATAATCCGCTAAAAATGGATGCCCTGCTGGCTGCGCAAATGGAAGTTGTCACAAAAGCATTGGTAAAACGTATGCCTTTTTCTGCCAGTTCATCAATTGTTGGTGTTTGCACAAAGAGATGCCCGGCACACCCGATTACATCATTCCTTTGATCATCAATAAGAAAAAAGATGATGTTCGGATTTTGTGCTTCCTTTTCTTTTTTAGTACCCGTACATGCCTGCAGCAACATCCCCGTAATTACCGCTGTAATAATCAATTTAATGTATCTTCTCATCTGTGCTATTTAAATTATTATCACTAATTTCATTTAATTTCTTCTTCATTTTCATATAATGAATTTGTATGACGAATGACAATTAATAGTTTAATATGACACACAAACTGATGTAATCAATAATATTAAGGCAATCTGTAATTTACATAAATATGCCATGCCAGGCAAATATTTTATATCAAGTTATCTGTGACTTAATCATATAATTGATGTTAATCTGTCTTGAAATATATTTCTATACCCAAAGAACTATTAACTGCTTTAACCCCCGGGGTGTTTATGGAGGAAAACTCAACTTGAATTTCGGGATTTAAGATTGGGACTCCTAAACCTGGTAACTAATTATTCAAACTTTCTTAATGATTGTGTTTTTCCTTGGACTGTCCTATATCAAGTAAGGCTCTGCCGGAATCCCGAAGCAGACCAACAGACCATCTTATGATTACCAGGGAGCTGATAATGGCAGCTATGGAATCAATAAAAGGAATATCCCATATCATTGCAGCAGTCAATCCCAGTATGGCAGAAAGACTGGTAAGAGCATCAGCCAGCACATGCAGGTAGGCTGCCCTGATATTGTGGTCGGAGTGCTCATGATCATGATGTAGCAAAATCGCACTTAGAATATTCACCACCAGCCCTATACCAGCAACCAGAATGGCTTCTTTATATACAATATCAACCGGACTGAGGAAACGCTGTACTGCTTCGACAATAATTACTAAAGCAAAAATCAATAGAAGTAAACCACTGCTGTAACCTGAGAGCGATAGTATTTTATCCGAATTGCCTGTAAACTTCTCGTTTTGTGATATTTTCCTTATAATTATATACGCAAGCCAGCTGAGTCCGATAGCAAGAACATGGGAACCCATATGAATACCGTCAGCCAGAAGGGCCATGGATCCGGTTGTTATACCAAAAATAATCTCAACAACCATGGTAAAAGCGGTAAGCACCACCACCCACATAGTCTTTTTTTCATTTTTATTCTTATCCATATTAAAGGGCTACGTTCAAACAGGTAATTTTAGAACACCTTTATTATAAAACAGTTGCTCGCTGTTTTAGTTTAAAAGTGATTAAATGAAACACAAAACTATTAATTAAATACTTAATACTACAAAACAAAGCCGGAGTGTATGGACTGCAAATTATTTGCCCGTAAAAATGAATAACCTCAAAATTGACAAATAAACTTGGCCGCAGCAGCATTATATCACAATTTACCACTGATATATGACATTTTTTTTGTCAAAT
>JAYEGY010000136.1:0-31094 GCA_034659275.1 Bacteroidota bacterium
CAGCCATTGTTGATATGCTTGCCATTAGAGCCATATCTGAATCACAATCCAATCATCGGAACAAATGCGATACAAAAAGCGAAATATTATAACCTGGTTTGCTGACTTTCTCAGCAAACCCTAATTAGCACATAAAAAAGAGGTGCAAAAAATTACACCCCTTCTTAAATCTTAAATCGTTAATCTTATATCTTAAATCTCAGCTTACTTCCCTCCCTCTAACTCTTCAATCTTAGCTACCACTTCTTCATATTTCTCAGTCATCTGCAAGCGATAATAAAGTTCCTTGAGGCTTATGAGCGTATCCATATCGTTTGGATTAAGTTCCCTGGCACGCTCCATATAAGGAAGAGCCTTGGCAAATACCTCTTTAGCGGCTTCGAAAGCCTTGTTGTACTCAACGGGATCCATTATTTCATTAGCTTCTTCCAGCATATTGGCACCTTTATTATAATAACATACCCCTGCATTATACTGGCTGTTGAAGTAATCAGGCTCCAGTTCAATTGATTTTTTCAGTGACTCCAGAGCCTTATCGTAATTCTCGGCCTGCATATGCATCACGCCTTTGGCATAGTGTAAATTGTAATTATCAGGTGAATCCTCCAGTGCCATATTAAGGTAATCCAGAGCATCCTGACGTTTATTATTATCGATGAAAAACTGTATCATGGTTAACAGTATCTGCTCGTCTTCAGGAAAAGCTTCAAATGCCTCTCTTAATGTCATTTCAGCATTCTCAATATCGCCTTGCGCCATATATGCTTGATATTTAAGCAGATAAGGTGTTGTTTCTCCATATTCTAATTCTATGCTTTTGTCCAGGTACTCATGTGCTTTATCATAATCTTTCGCATTATAGGCAGCCAGAGCAGTGTTGAAATATACAACGGTATCTACACTTCCCATATAGATATCACTTTTCTGGATTTCCAGCAGTTTTTCAAAAGCAAGGGTTGATTTATCATAATTCTCTTTATCGAACTCCATAGCAGCCCATGACAGGAAATCATTGGCAAGTGCCGGAAGTTGAATGATAACAAGCTTTTCCATATTGTCCTTGTCGTCCAGTTCGATCGATTTAAGGTAACTATTGTAGGCATATACCAGCTGATCTTCATATTCATTCATCAGTTTTTCATTGTCATTCTGGTATCCTTTTTCCCACATTGCCTGGGCAACACGGCCCATGGCAAAATGTGTTTTGGGCCAATCTTTGGTTTTTTCATGATCTTTTGCTTCTTCTACAGCTTCCTGTGCCTTCTCAAGATCTCCTGATTCAACGTAGTTCAGGGCACTGGAAACTTTACCCCTTTGTGCCATTGCTTCAAGAGCAGAGCAACCGGAAAATGAAACTGCCATGGCAGCTATAATCAAAAGAGAAATAATACTATTTTTCATATTAAAATACATTTGGTTACTTATAATAAAATTGCTGCAAATTTAAAACATTACTTATTAATCTTCAAAACTTTCAGGCAAATTAAGGAAGTTTAACTTAATTACTCCTCTCCTGCCTGTATTTCAATATCGCTTTCCTCTTCATTAACCTCAACATTGGTAACCGATGCTATTGAATCTGTTTCCCTGAGATTAATAATCCTTACACCCTGCGTGGCCCGGCCCATTATTCTGATTGATACTACGGGTATCCTTATCACGGTACCCGACTGGGTTATTATCATAAGGTCGTTTTTGTCTGTAACTGCTTTCAAAGCAACTAAATAACCTGTCTTTACAGTAATATTTATTGTTTTTACCCCTTTTCCTCCCCTGTTTGTCAAACGATAATCTTCTATCTGGGAGCGTTTACCGAATCCTTTTTCTGATACCACAAGCACATTTTGATCTTTATTATCAGGTTCAAGCACAACCATACCCACTACGGTATCAGCATCACTTCCAAGTGTAATGCCTCTTACACCTGAAGCGGTTCTGCCCATAGGTCTTACAGCATTCTCATGAAACCTGATGGCACGCCCGGATTCCACAGCCATCATAATATACTGGTTTCCGTTGGTCATCCTTGCCTCTAAAAGGTTATCTCCTTCTCTTACAGTTATTGCATTTACACCGTTCTGGCGTGGTCTGCTGTATGCTTCCAGTGATGTCTTTTTTATTACTCCTTTTGAGGTACAAAGAATGATATAATTATTGTTGATATATTCTTCATTATCCAGTGTTTTAACATTAATGTAAGCCATCACCGTATCACCGGGCTCTATATTTATCAGGTTCTGCATTGCCCTGCCCTTGGATGCCCTTGTTCCTTCAGGTATCTGATATACTTTAAGCCAGAAGCATTTGCCATTCTTTGTAAAGAAAAGCATTGTATTATGCATAGTTGCAATGAACATATGTTCAATAAAATCTTCGTCTCTTGTAGTGCTTCCCCGTGAACCAAATCCTCCCCTGTTCTGTACGCGAAACTCGGTAAGTGGAGTCCTTTTTATATATCCCATGTGGGATATGGTGATTACCATTTCTTCATCGGCATAGAAATCTTCCGGGTTAAACTCTTCTGCATTAGGCACTATCTCTGTCCTTCTCTCATCACCGTATTTACCTTTTACTTCAATAAGCTCATCCTTGATTATACCCATCTGCAGATCTTTGCTTTCAAGCACACTGCGCAGGTAGTCTATTTGTTTCAGCAATTCCTCATGCTCTGACCTGAGTTTTTCCTGTTCTAGTCCGGTAAGTTGCCGCAGGCGCATATCGACTATAGCGCGTGATTGCACTTCAGTCAGCTTAAACCGTTCCATCAGTCTATCCCTTGCTTCGTCAGGTGTTTTTGAGGATCTTATTATGGCTATCACCTCATCTATGTTATCACTGGCAATAATCAATCCTTCAAGTATATGTGCCCTTTTTTCAGCCTGGTCAAGTTCATACCGGGTACGGCGGACAATAACATCCAGCCGGTGATCAACAAAATACCTTATCAGATCTTTAAGTGTCAGGGTACGAGGCCGTCCATTTACCAGTGCTATATTATTAACTGAGAATGCAGTCTGAAGCTGGCTGTATTTAAATAAGGTATTAAGTACAACATTGGCAGTGGCATCTTTTTTAAGGATAATAACTATCCTCATTCCCGTACGGTCCGATTCGTCATTAATATAGGATATACCTTCAATCTTCTTTTCATTGATCAAATCGGCAATTTTCCGTATCATTTCGGCCTTATTGATCTGGTAAGGAATTTCAGTCACTATGATAGATTCCCTTCCTGAATGGGTGAGTTCTATCTCTGTTTTGGCCCTGACAACCACTCTTCCCCGACCTGTTTCATATGCATCTCTTATCCCCTGTTCCCCGTAGATTATACCTCCTGTCGGAAAGTCAGGTCCTTTGACAAATTGCATCAATTCATCTGTCGTAATGTCGTTATTATCTATATATTTTATGATAGCGTCAATTATTTCCGACAGGTTATGGGGAGGCATATTAGTAGCCATTCCGACAGCAATACCCGAAGCACCGTTGATTAGCAGGCTTGGTATCTTTGTTGGCAGAACCACGGGTTCCTTGAGCGTATCGTCAAAATTCAGCTGGTGGTCAACGGTATCCTTATCAATATCAGCGAGGGTTTCCTCGGCTACCTTACGCAAACGGGCCTCGGTGTACCGCATTGCTGCCGGGCTATCACCATCGATTGATCCGAAATTTCCCTGTCCGTCAACAAAAGGATAGCGAAGGGACCATTCCTGTGCCATTCTTACCATTGCTTCGTACACAGATGAATCGCCATGAGGATGGTACTTACCGAGTACCTCCCCTACTATTCTTGCTGATTTCTTATGTGGTTTATTTGATAACAGCCCCAGTTCAGACATTCCGAACAATACACGCCGGTGAACAGGTTTTAATCCGTCACGAACATCGGGCAGAGCCCTGGAAACAATCACCGACATCGAATAATCGATGTAGGCAGATTTCATTTCCTCTTCAATGTTTATTTTTATAATCTTCTCTTTATCCGACATTTAAGATCAATTTAAACAATCTGTCTATAATAGTTAATTCCTCAAAATTTGCAGGATACGAAAATAGTGATTTATTCCTTATTTACCGTATAATGAGATGTGTAATTATCAACATTTGTTGTTTAAAATTGGGCATGCTATTTGCTGACTCTTATATTGCTTGAAAAATAGAAAGATTTGGGTTTTTTATGTAATTTTGTTGATGATAGATGACAACATGACTTTAAACCAAATCTTACAGCAGTTGTTTAAATAATAATTAAATGAATAATGTAGATACTTAAAGCCGATTTTTATGGTTTTAACAATTAATGTAGTTTTAAGGTCGTTATAATAAAATAGAGAAGAGGAAATAATTATATGGATTCAAGATTTTCACAGAAAGTAAAAGATGTTCTTACTTACAGTAAGGAAGAAGCAATAAGGCTTGGTAACAGTCATATCAGCCCTGAGCATATTTTGCTTGGAATTTTGAGGGAGGGAGAAGGCCTTGCGGTAGATATACTTGTTAATCAAGGCGTTGACCTCAGTATGCTCAAAGGATCGCTAGAAAGAAGCATAAGGGTTGAAAATCCAATTAAGATCTCTGATAATGATATATTGCCTCTGCTGAAAAGCACAGAGAGGATATTGAAACTGGTTCATCTTGAGGCAAAGGCTCTTAAGAGCGACCTAATAGATACCGAGCATCTTCTTCTTGCCATATTGAAGGAGGAAAATTCGTTTGCAACAAGGTTCCTGTCGGAGATGAACGTGGATTACCAGACGGTAAGACATGTTGCTGAGGCGGAAAACCAGCTTCCACGATCTGATTTCCCCAGGGAAGATGAAGATGAAGACACTGGTTTTGCACGTGGCGACCAGGGCAAATCTCAGCAGGGCCCCACACCACATTCCACTAAAACATCATCGGATACGCCCGTACTGGATAATTTTGGAATTGATCTTACCAGGGCTGCAGAGGAAAACAGGCTTGACCCTGTTGTTGGCAGGGGCAGAGAAATAGAAAGACTCGCACAGATCCTGTCGAGGCGCAAAAAGAACAACCCGGTACTCATAGGCGAACCGGGCGTGGGAAAATCAGCTATAGCTGAAGGCCTGGCACTCAGGATTATACAGAAGAAAGTATCAAGAGTGTTGTTCAGTAAAAGGGTTGTAACACTGGATATGGCATCCATCGTGGCGGGAACAAAATACCGGGGCCAATTTGAGGAAAGAATGAAAGCTATTCTCAATGAATTGGCTAAGAACGATAATATTATTCTCTTCATCGATGAGATACATACAATTGTAGGTGCAGGAGGCGCAGCTGGTTCACTGGATGCCGCAAACATGCTTAAACCGGCACTTGCCAGAGGAGAAATACAGTGTATAGGTGCCACCACACTAGATGAATACAGGCAGCATATTGAAAAAGATGGTGCTCTTGAAAGACGGTTCCAGAAAGTAATGGTTGAGCCTACAACTATTGATGAAACGATAAATATCCTCAATAATATAAAAGACAGGTATGAGGATCATCATAATGTTTACTATACCGATACTGCCATAGAAGCATGTGTCAAACTGACCAACAGGTATATAACCGATCGTCACCTGCCTGATAAGGCTATAGATGCAATGGATGAGTCAGGTTCAAGGGTTCATATATCCAACATAGTAGTACCTGAAAGAATACTCAAGCTCGAAGACGAACTGGATGAAGCCAGGAAGGATAAGATGAATGCCGTTAAGAACCAGAATTTTGAGAGGGCTGCCAGCTTCAGGGACAAAGAGAAGGAGCTGCAGGACATGATCGAGGCAGAAAAAAAGAAATGGGAATCAGATCTTGCACAGAACAGAGAAACCGTCGATGATGAAAAAGTAGCTGAAGTTGTAGCTATGATGACAGGTGTACCCGTACAGCGCATTGCACAAACTGAAGGTACACGCCTGCTCAAGATGGGTGATGAACTTAAAGAAAGCCTGATTGGCCAGGTTGAAGCAATCAAAAAGGTTGTAAGGGCCATTCAGCGTAACAGGGCCGGACTTAAAGATCCGAATAAACCCATTGGTACATTTATCTTCCTGGGTCCCACCGGTGTTGGTAAAACACACCTTGCTAAAGTGCTGGCTAAATTCCTTTTTGACAGTGCAGAAAATCTCATTAGGATGGATATGAGTGAATACATGGAAAAATTTTCTGTATCAAGACTGGTAGGTGCACCTCCTGGATATGTGGGTTACGAAGAAGGCGGACAGCTCACTGAAAAAGTCAGGCGCAGGCCTTATTCTGTTGTCCTCCTTGATGAGATCGAAAAGGCCCATCCCGATATATTCCATATTTTACTTCAGCTGCTCGACGAAGGTCAGCTGACCGACAGCCTGGGCAGAAGAGTTGATTTCAGGAATACAATAATTATTATGACAAGTAATATCGGTTCCCGACAGCTCAAAGACTTTGGACAGGGAATAGGCTTCGATACCCAGGTTAAGAAAGCAAGTAAAGACGGATATATCAAAAGCGTAATACAGAAAGCACTGCATAAAACTTTTGCACCTGAATTCCTTAACAGGATTGATGATGTGATAGTGTTCGAATCATTGTCAAAGGAAAGCATCCATGCTATTATAGATATCGAGTTGAAGGGACTGTTCGAGCGTATACTGTCGTTAGGATATAAAATCGAACTTACTGATGAAGCCAAAGACTTCATTGCGGAAAAAGGATTCGATTCACAGTATGGAGCCAGACCACTGAAAAGAGCTATCCAGAAATACCTTGAGGATCCTATGGCAGAGGTGATCATTGAATCAGGTATTGAAGTGGGTGATACCCTTCGTGTGGTTAAAGATAAAAATACCGACGATATAAAAATAAAACTCAAAAAAGCTAAAGAAACAGCCAAAATTGAGAATAAGAAATCATTACCTAAGGACAGTAAGAATTAATCTATTAATGTTGAAGAGACGAAGAGGCTGTCTCAAAAGTCCCGTTTTTGTCATCCTGAACGCCTGCCGACGAAGCCTTGGCGAAGTCGGGCAGTGAAGGATCTCAAATAGGCTGAGCCTTAGCCTGAGAATATATGTCAAATCATTTTAGAATCCCCATCAGGGCCTCGAGCTGACACTTCTGAGAGAGCCTCTTCTTATTGCCTATTCCTTCTTGCTGTATACCACAGCACCTAAAATAAAGGTCACAATTACTGAAGCCCAGAAAAGAATATTACCTCCAGGCCATGCCTGTGCCTCCCATAAAAAGGCAGTAAACAGAATAATAAGAGCTATGCCAAGCATGATCATTAATGGATCTCTTTTCCTTATGAACAACCATAGAAGTCCGATAATAATGAATGTGGCAGCGCCCAGTGCAAAAAGAATTCCTGCTGCAGGCCAATGCATAATCTTAAAGAGACAACCTGCAAGGACTATTATTAAAGCAATAATAGAAACAGAGCCTAATACTTTTTTCATAACTGTTGGTTTTAATTGTATATAACAAGGTACGAAATTTATGGCAATAGCTTTGCCTCAAGATCGAATTCAGTAGCTCCGGTGATGAGGACATTACATAAATCTCCTTGTTTCGGATTGCTGTTTCCTGCCTTAATAAGTACTTCCTGGTCAATTTCCGGACTGTCGTATTCGGACCTTGCTATGCAATATCCTACCTCCTTACGGTCAATTATTACACGCATTTCTTTCCTTACAAGGCTCAGGTTTTTCGCTAAGGAAATTTCCTGCTGTAAAGACATAATATCATCGGCCCTTTTTCTCTTGATCTCATCAGTAATAATATCTTTGTAGTTTCTAAAGGCCGGGGTGCCTACTTCATGGGAATAAGTGAAGACACCAAGCCTTTCGAACCTGAATTCATATATAAAATCCATCAGCTTATTGAAATCATTTTCTGTTTCAACGGGATATCCCGTAATTAGGGTAGTGCGGATAGCCGCTTCAGGAAGGTAGTCCCTTATGTGTGACAGTAACTTTCGTGTTTCATCTTCAGAATGATTACGTTTCATTGCTGACAATACATTATCGGATATATGCTGAATGGGGATGTCAATATATTTGCAGATCGCAGGGTTTTTTTTAATTAATGATAAAAGATCATCCGGTATGCTGCCCGGGTAAAGATAATGAAGCCTTAGCCATTCAATGCTGTCATTTTTAAGTATTTCTTTGCATAAGGTGGTAAGCATGGGCTTCCGGTAAAGATCGATTCCATAAAAACTTAGATCCTGTGCTATGAGTATTATTTCTTTTACACCCTTATTGGCTAATAATTGAGCTTCACTAAGCAGTTCTTCCACGGGCCTGCTTTTATACCTTCCCCTTATGCCAGGTATGGCGCAATAGGAACAGTTCCGGTTACAACCCTCGCTTACTTTAAGATAGGCATAATGATGAGGCCCTGTAATTATACGGTCAGGTTCAACCGAGGTCTTATAATCTGATTCCATAAATCCCAATATTTCAGCAGGTTTATTCACCCCAAAATATTGGTCTGCTTCGGGTATTTCTTTCCTTAGTTCATCTTTGTATCTTTCAGACAGGCAACCCATCACAAACAGTTGTCCAATATCTCCCCTTTTCCGTGCCTCTGTATAATCAAGTATTACATTAATTGATTCTTCTTTGGCATCGTCGATAAAACCGCAGGTGTTTATTATTACTATGTCTGTTTTTCCAGCATTATCATGATGGTGGACATTAAAGCCGGCATGCTGTAATTGCATGAGAAGCTTTTCAGAGTCCACGGTATTCTTAGAACAGCCCAGGCTTATTATTTTTACGGATTTTGCCATATAAACATCCCCCTTGTCCCGAATTCTCGGGACATTCCCCCTTCAAAGGGGGATCTATTGTGAGAAGAGTGAATCAACAAATTCATAACGGTTAAAAACCTGCAGGTGTTCAAGTTTCTCGCCCACTCCTATATATTTCACAGGTATCTTGAATTGGTCTGATATACCTATAACCACTCCACCTTTGGCAGTTCCGTCGAGCTTTGTTATTGCCAATGAGGTCACGTCTGTTGAGGAGGTAAACTGGCGGGCCTGTTCAAAAGCATTCTGACCTGTTGATCCATCGAGGATGAGTAATACCTCATGTGGTGCTTCGGCCAGGACTTTTGACATAACTCTTTTAATTTTAGCAAGTTCATTCATAAGGTTTGCCTTATTATGCAAGCGTCCTGCTGTATCGACAATTACTACGTCTATATTAGCTGCTACGGCTGATTTTACTGTATCGTATGCCACCGAAGCCGGATCGGAACCCATTGCCTGTTTAATCAGTTTAACCCCTACCCTTTCTGACCATATCTCGAGCTGGTCAACAGCGGCAGCCCTGTAAGTGTCAGCAGCACCGAGCATAACCGTTTTGCCGGCTTTTTTATAATGGTATGCCAGCTTGGCTATGGTTGTTGTTTTACCTACGCCGTTAACCCCAACAACCATAATTACATAGGGCCTGGCAGGAAGTGCTGCCTCAAAGTCGTTAAGATCACCTGATTTATTTTCTTCGAGCAAGCCTGCTATTTCCTCACTGAGAATTTTATTCAGTTCACCGGTATTGAGATATTTCTCAGATGCCACACGTTTTTCTATTCTTTCTATAATACGTATTGTGGTCTCCACCCCAACATCTGAACTTATCAGTATTTCTTCAAGCTGATCAAGTACTTCATTATCGACTTTGGATTTGCCGACTACAGCTCTCGAAAGCTTTTTAAATACGCTCTCTTTTGTTTTTTCCAGACCTTTATCAAGATCCTTTTTCTTATCCTTGCTTATGAATCCTAATAGTGCCATTTCATTTATCGTTGTGGAGCTGTATCATAAGTTAGAGATTCTTCGCTAACGCTCAGAATGACAGTTATGCGGCAGCCCCTTTACCTTTTAGGGCTTATAAAGTTAAAAAAGCTTTCCTCATGATGAAGAAAGCCTTTTCCACTATATGTATTCCTTGTTTATCTATTAAAAAAATCTTTTATGTGGTCATTATGGACTATCTGCTCCTTGAAGATGTAAGCCCCTGTTTTATCCGACCTAACCATCTTGATGCATTTGGTAAACGCTTTCCCCTTACCCGATTTCAATGTTGCAACAACTTTCTTTGCCATGACATGATGTATTATTATTTTGTTTCCCTGTGGAGTGTATATTTCTTAAGTATAGGATTATACTTCATTCGTTCGAGCCTGTCAGGTGTATTTTTCCTGTTTTTGGTTGTTATGTACCTGGATGTACCCGGCATTCCGCTGTCTTTGTGTTCAGTACATTCAAGTATTACCTGCACCCTGTTTCCCTTTGCTTTCTTTGCCATAATCTATTCCTTTAATACTTAACAATATATCCTTTTCCCTTTGCATTCTGGAGTACCGCATGCAGACCTTTTTTGTTAATAAGCCTTATCCCGGCGGCGGATACTTTCAAGGTGATCCAGCGATCTTCCTCGGGATAATAAAACTTTTTGGTGAAGAGATTAGGATAAAATTTCCTTTTTGTCCTCCTCTTGGAATGAGAGACATAATTGCCTGTCACTGCCTTCCTGCCCGTCACTTGACATATCCTTGACATTTCAGTTTTTTTAAAGTTCTGTAAATAGTACTATTCCTAAAATCGAAGCGCAAAATACGTGATTTTTATTCAATTATCCAACAAAATGAGGTGGATTTTTTACAATTTGTTCACTATGTTCGTGTAATTGGCCTTATTTATCGCTTTCGCTAAAGCTCCGGCGGTCAAAGGGTTCGGCGTAACTTAGCCTAGCTCATTTTCAATTCTTTTTCTAAGCAAATTCATTGCAGCCAGTGACGTCCTGCGGATATTATTTGTTCGGCTGAAGGCAAAGTTATGTTTTTCTGCATAATCGCCATTTTCAGAGCTTACTGCCACCCATACCAACCCAACAGGTTTTTCCTCAGTGCCACCACCGGGACCTGCAATACCTGTTGTTGAAATGCCATAATCAGTATCAAATAGTTTCCTTATACCCCTTGCCATTTCCAGGGCTGTCTCTTTGCTAACTGCACCATGCTTTTCTATTGTAACTGAATTAACCCCCACCTGTTTAATCTTTATCATGTTGTTATATGCAATTACAGATCCAATAAAATAATCTGAGCAGCCTGGCACTGATGTTATCATATCAGAGAGATGTCCACCCGTACAGCTTTCTGCGGTGCTTAGTGTTAAACCTTTATCGAGCAGGGTATTACCTATGGCCTCTTCAAGGCTTATTCCATCCAGTCCGTAGATATATTCAGGAATAATATCATACAGTTTATCAATTTGCTCTGATAGTACCCTGTCAATCTCATCCGGGTCTTCTCCTCTTACCGTCAGCCGTAGTTTTATTATCCCGGATGTCGGAAGGTAGGCAAGGCTTACTCTCTCCGGCAACTCCTTTTCAAAATCTTCGAGGATTTCAGCCAGGTGAGCTTCAAATGTACCGAATGTCATAACCAGGCGGTATTTTATCCCTGGTCTTTTAAAATATTTTTTGATGTCAGGAATGACATGGTTTGTCATAATATATTTCATCTCATAGGGCACACCCGGCATTGAAACAAGTACTTTACCATCTTTTTCAAACCACATACCGGGAGCTGTCCCAAGCTTATTTGACAGTACCCTGCAACCTTCCGGCACTTCAGCCTGCCTGACATTATTCTCATTCATGTTAAGGCCCCTGTTCTTAATAAACTTCTTAATATCTTCCAGTACATCCTTATCCTCCACCAGCCTTGTGTTGAAATAATCGCTTAGTGTTTTTTTTGTAATGTCATCACTTGTCGGGCCCAGACCTCCTGTAATAAGTACAAGCTCGCTACGCTTAATAGATTCATCTACTACTTTAAGTATATGCTCTCTTTTATCTGAAATAGAAATCATTTGATATATTTCAATTCCGATATTTGTAAGCTCACTGCCTATCCAGGCAGCGTTGGAATCTACCGTCATGCCTATCAGTATCTCATCTCCTATTGATATTATTTCTGACTGCATCTTTTTTATTGTTAAATTGTTTTATAACACTTACACACTCCAGGGTTTCAAAATATATTAATAAGCAAAGATATTTTTTTGTATGTTCAGTTTCTAAAAATAACGTAATTAATTATGTACAGGGAGCTAATTAATCGAACGGAAGAGTATGTAAAGGCCTATCTGTCAGGTGTTGAATCCGGTCATAACTGGTGGCATATTTACAGGGTCAGGAACATTGCCTTGCATATTTTCTCAATTGAAAAGAAAGGTGATCCATTCATTATTGAAATGGGGTCGCTGCTGCATGATATAGGGGATTATAAGATTAAATCTGTAGGTGACGATCATGATATAAGAGGCTTTTTAGAAGGCTTAAGGCTTAAAAAAAGTCAGATTGATAAGATTCTGTATATAATCGATCATATCTCATTTAAGAGAAGCTTTGGGTCCGAATATGAACATATGCCTGAACTGGATATTGTACAGGATGCCGACCGGCTTGATGCCCTGGGGGCAATCGGCATTGCCAGGGCCTTCAACTATGGTGGCTACAGGGGCCTTGAGATATACAAGCCCGGTATTCAACCAAGCAATTACAAAACATCTGCTGAATATAAAGTATCAGGTTCATCTACAATAAACCACTTCTATGAAAAGTTGCTTAAACTGAAAGACATGATGAACACAACAACAGGGCGAAAGCTTGCCGATGAGCGGCACACTTATATGGAAGGCTTTTTAAAGCAATTTTTCATGGAATGGAATAAGGGGATTTCCTCCCATGGTGGCGCAGATTTCTGATCCAATCCCGGCTATGGCGGGCATTATTTATATACATATTCAACATTCCCATTGACTATCACAGGATATCCCCGTTCATTATATTCATAGGAATATTCAGTAACGCTTATATTTTCGCTCCAGGGGTCAACTTCAATATGAGTGATATATGTTTCTTTTGTAATATTATTCTGGTTGGTATCTTTACCTGGAGTCATCAATCGTTTAAATGATTGATAGGGATTTTTCATTTCATCAAACTCATATTCAGTTGTAGTCACTAACTCGGGAATGTCATTTGATTGAACCCTGTATTTTTCTTTCTTAATCAGGTTTCCATTATTATCATATTCATAATCAATATATCCTGACACTTCATTCATCCAATACATTGTTTGCCTGATTATTCTTTTTTTCTCCCAGCTATATTCTGAAAATTCGGAATGACTTACTGAAGGACGTTTATATGTTTTCCTGACTAATTTACCATTACTATCATAGTCAAATGTTGTGGTCAGGCTTTTTTCTGTGTTCTCAGGATTAACCCACTCCTTTCGGTTCAATGCAGGCATAGTGCTGCTGAACATGTCTGGATCAACATAATAATCAGATCGTACCAGTTGGTTGCTGTTATTATAGTAGTGCCTGGTATAATGGTCTTCGTGCTTTTCTTCGGTCACCACGTTTGCTTCATTATATGAGTACTCATAGAATAATTCGCCATTAACCAGGACTTTGCTTAATAATGGAATACCCTAATTTTCGATTATGGGTGGACTGTCTTTTTCACAGGAAAAGGCAATCAGGGCAATAATAAAAATGGATGCTGCTTTTTTCATTTCAAAAGATTTGGCAACTGTTTTTTTACAAAAATCGTGCAAATTCTAAATTGACCTGTACTAAATATTGCTTTCAAGGAAAATAAAGAATAATATAATCAAGCAGTGTGGATCCTACTATAAATCAATTCAAACATTCAAACATTCAAGCTTTCAAACATTACTTAGAGCGGGAAAGGGGATTCGAACCCCCGACCCTCAGCTTGGGAAGCTGATGCTCTACCCCTGAGCTACTCCCGCGAATAAAGACAAAAGACAAAAGTAAAAAGACAAAAGTATTCTAATTAGAAAAAACGAAAAAAATGAAATAATGATCGACCATATTCAGACACAGGCTACATTTAGCTCATAACTCATAATTGCCTCATCCCGAGGACTCGGGATTCAGCGAGCTCGCAGGACTCGCCCCCGAGGACTCGGGGACTCGCCCTGTCCCGAAAAAGCAAAGCTTTTTCGAGGATCCACGAATCGAAGATTCGGGACTCGGTTCATAATTAATAATTAATACCTAATACTTATTACTTACCAGCTCGCTGGCCACTCCCCTATTCCGTCCTTAAAAAATTGTATGTGCTCATAATGAGGTTTTACCTTATCTTCGATAGCTAACATTTCATCGGCTGATAATTGTTTGAACTCACTGGCTATCTTCATATTCTCCTCAAGCTCGGCTATCTCGTCAATACCAATAACTATGGTACTAACAGGCAGTGACATTACGTAGTCCATCGCCTCTTTCATTGTAATTATGCCACCGAAGTCGAATATCCTGTCCCTGGCTGGTATTTTCATTCCGACAATACCCATTTCCTTTTCCACAGCAACGGGCAGAAACTTTTCAATCATCGAATTATAGTGTTTATCAGCCGCATTGATTGCTACCAGAACATTATCAAAATCATATCTTTCCGCCATCATTTTCAGAATCTCGGGCTCTTCATGGCTGGTTATCCCTACATTCTTCACCATCCCTTCTTCCCTGGCTTTTTCCATTGCCTTCATCACACCGTCATCAGAAAAATACTTATCTATATTTGCTTTCTCACTTGCCCGGAGGTTGTGCACCTGCCAGAGGTCCAGGTAATCCGTCTGGAGATTTGTAAGGCTTTGCTCGAGTAATCGCATTGATCCATCATATGAACGATCATGGGTTTTTGAGGCAAGAAAGACCTCCTCCCTTCTTGTCTTAAGCACCCTGCCTATATTACGTTCGCTGGTGCCCATTGCTTCTGACCTGGGAATGGTTTCCGTTGATCTACCATATGCTGCAGCTGTATCTATATAGTTGATACCCAGATCAATAGCCTTGTTTACTATTTCAACAGCGAGGTCCTCTTTTCCCGGAGTTTCAATTGTTGCCTGTCCACCAAGGCTGTATATTCCAACCATATGTCCTGTTTTACCTAAAGGCCTGAGGGGAATTTGATAAGCTTTTTCAGCCGTTGTGCAACCCGATAGTAGTTTTACAGGATTGGCGACAGTTGCGACTGCAGCTGCTGCAGCCATTTTCTTGAGAAATTCTCTTCGTGAGTTACGATTCTGATAAGTCATGGTATGCAGTTTTTAATTATTTGACTAAATATAAGAAATTCAGTTGGATTATGTTATTTCTTAATGGTATAAACAATTGATGGCCTGCAATGTTCAAGTCTTAATTCCTTACCTTGACCTCGGACTATGTAGCTGTTATCAGGTACTCCTCTCGATATTATCAATTCTCTTCAGGAGCGGTGGATGAGAATAATGAACAAATACATATGCAGGGTGTGGATTGAGATTACTAAGGTTTTTAAGGGATAACTTTTTCATGGCTTCCACAAGGTATGTTCCATCATATATTTTTTTTGCATACCTATCAGCCTCATATTCATGTTTCCGTGATAGATAATTCATAAACAAGCTTATCACTCTTGATGCGGGGCTGTAAATAAGTACAAATGCCAGCAGACTTATATGAAAAGATGGTATTTCGGCGCCCATAGCAATAGTGAGTTTTTCATTATTGGCAAGTAATGAAAAGATATAAAGCATAATACCTGTTTGTAAAATACCATATAGCAACATCGTAAGGGAGTGCTTCTTTTTATAATGTCCTATTTCATGTGCCAGTACGGCTGTAATCTCCTTAACACTAAGATCATTTATGAGTGTGTCGAACAGCACAATGCGTTTTTTTGGGCCGAGCCCTGCAAAATATGCATTTGCCTTGGTGCTACGGCGTGAGCCGTCAATAGTATAAATATTTGAAAGCCTGAATCCTGCTTTTGCTGCCATTTTTTCGATCTCTGACCTGAGTTCGCCTTCCTCCAGGGGTTTTTGTTTATTGAAGATGGGAACGATCAAATCAGAATAGAACATATTCATAAAAAGAGAGAAAAGGATAATAAGCACCCAGGCATATATCCAGAACATTTCACCGGCAGCATAATATATCCAGGTGATAAGTGCCAGGATAGGTGCGCCTAAGACAATCGCCAGTAACCAACTTTTGATATGATCAAGGATAAAGGTGGTCTTGCTCGTTCTATTAAACCCGAATTTCTCTTCAATTTTAAAAGTATCATACCATGAAAAGGGCAGGCTTAATAAATCAGAAGTCAGGCCGATAATTCCGAAAAATATAATACATACCAGTACCCTGTTTTCTGTTATTGACCTTGCCAGCTTGTCAATCCATGCAAATCCACCAAGGAAAATTATGGCAAGGATAATCACCAAAAAAAAGGATGAGCTTATGTTGCTGAATTTGTTATTTATCCTGAAGTAATTCTGTGAAGTCCTGTACTTTTCCTTATCAACAATGCCTCGTAGCTTCTCGGGAACGGTATCAGACCACATCTTGCTGTTAAGATAATCAAGGTAGAGGCCGGAAGCATGTCCGAAAATTATAATAGCTATTATAAGAAAGAAAAAGATGTTATACATGATTTATATTATAAAAAAAACAGGGCGCCGAGGATTGGAAGAAAAAATGTGGAATAAAAATGTCTCGCTGCATTTCCTCGTGCTGTACGCGCCCTGTTTTCTATGAGAATGTTTTCTAATGCAAATATCTAATTTTTTTTTGATAAAACAATACCCTGCGTCCGTCTTTTAATATACTTTTCAACAATTTGCCTGATGCATCAGGAATGATAAAGTCTGTTTGACTGCACTAAGTTATCAGGTAAGCATTCCTCCGCATACCTGGATGACCTGCCCTGAAATATAGTCAGACATGTCAGAGGCAAGGAATAATGCTGCATTTGCCACGTCATCAGGTGTACCACCCCTTTTCAGAGGTATTTTATCAATCCACTTCTTTTTAACTTCATCCTTAAGTTGCTCTGTCATTTCAGTAAGTATAAATCCCGGGGCGATAGCATTGCATCTTATATTTCTTGATCCGATCTCCCTGGCCACGCTTTTGGTAAATCCTATAATACCTGCTTTTGAAGCTGAATAGTTACTCTGGCCTGCATTGCCGGATATACCCACAACCGAACTCATATTAATTATAGATCCCTTTCTCTGCTTCATCATGGGTTTAACCACTGCCTTTGTAAGGTTGAATACACCTTTAAGGTTTATTTCAAGGACCCGGTCCCATTGTTCTTCAGTCATTATCATTAACAGGGTGTCTTTAGTTATGCCTGCATTGTTAACCAGAACATCTATAGAACCAAAATCTTTTATTACCTCTTCAGCGATACGGTGCGAATCATTATAGTCGGCAACATTTGATACATATCGCTTTACTTTAGCACCAAATTTTTCGCATTCATCAGAAGCTTCAGTAAATTCTGCATCCTCAATTACGTTGGTCATTGCAATATTTGCCCCTTCCGAAGCAAACTTTAAAGCTATTGCTTTTCCTATTCCTCTTGATGCTCCTGTTATCAGGACTGTTTTACCATCTAGTAGACCCATTGTTAAATGTATTGGTTATTAAGATACAAAAATGCTAATAAAAGACAAAAGACAAAAGATAAAAGTAAAAAGTACAAAGGCAAAAGTAGAGGCGCAAGGCTTTGCGCCTTAAAGATAGCCGGTTTTCGAATTAACCTTTCTTCAAGGCTTCAGCGACTGTATTTCCTATGTCAGCAGGAGATTCAACCACTTCGATGCCACATTCACGCATTATCTCCATTTTTGCGCTTGCAGTATCTGCTTTTCCTCCTATAATTGCGCCTGCATGCCCCATACGTTTTCCCTTTGGAGCTGTTTTTCCGGCAATAAATCCTATTACGGGCTTAGTCTTATTCTCTTTTATCCAGTTTGCCGCATCTGTTTCCATGTTTCCGCCTATTTCACCGATAATAATCATAGCCTCGGTGTCGTCGTCTTCCATCATAAGCTTGACTGCATCAAGCGTGGTGGTTCCAACGATAGGATCACCACCAATACCTATACAGGTCGATTGACCCATGCCCAGTCTGGTCACTTGATCAACAGCTTCATATGTAAGTGTTCCTGACCTGCTTATTATACCTACACTTCCTTTTCTGTGGATGAAACCGGGCATAATACCAACTTTAGCTTCACCAGGAGTAATAATACCAGGACAGTTAGGACCTATAAGGCGACATTTACGCCTGAATATAAATTCCTTAACTCTCACCATATCCGAAACAGGGATACCTTCGGTAATAGTAACAATAAGCTTTATGCCTCCATCAGCTGCTTCCATTATTGCATCAGCAGCAAAAGCAGGAGGGACAAATATTACGGAAACATCAGCGTCCGAGCTATCAACAGCATCTTTAACAGTATTATAAACAGGGCGATCAAGATGTTTAATACCAGCCTTCCCCGGTGTTACACCTCCCACTACATTCGTCCCGTATTCTATCATCTGTTGCGCATGGAATGTGCCTTCGCTGCCTGTAAATCCCTGCACGATAACTTTGGAATTTTTATTCAGAAGAACGCTCATATGAATATGGTTTAATAATTATGTGCTAATGTCAGCAATTAGCAGCCTTTACAATATTTGTTAATCAAAACCCAAAAATACAATAAATATTATTGACTTCTTATTATCTTTAAAATGGAATATTGGAATGATGGAATATTGGAATATTGTTATACTGAAAACGAGGAACCTTAGGTTGCCAAAGACAGGAAAAGTGTGACAAACTCGACGACACTCCACGACTTACCCTGAGAGGAGTCGAAGAGTAGCGCGGTGAGTCAATATTGAAATATTGAGAAATAATATAAAAACCATCATTCCATTATTCCAGTATTCCATTATTCCAATGAAAGTAGTAGTATGGAAATAATAGAACCTATACTGTACATTGCCATTTCACAGACTTTCTTTGCGGGTTTATTGGTCGCAACGAAAAAACCGATATCCATACCTGACAGGCTTATGGCAGCCTTCCTCTTCATGATATTCTTTGATCTTATCTTTGCCGTAATAAAGATCAATGTTATTACTTTTTACTCCTTCCCCTTTGTGGCATTTACATATGGACCCATCTTATTCTTGTATGTAAAATTTATGACAGAACCCGGCAAAAAATTTAAAATAGCAAGCTTCCTTCATTTTATTCCCTTTGTTATATTTTTCATAGTCTCGGTTGTGTTCAGGGCTGACCAGATATTTGCTGACCTTACCGGTTTTTTTGTGTCTGATAAATATATCTCATTACGTATAGTCTACGGTATTTGCTTTTTCCTCTCAATAACAATTTACAGTACCCTGACGTTTATCACAATAAGCAAACACCAGCGACACTTGAAAGATCTGGTATCCTATGCTTCCGGAAGGATTACATTGAACTGGCTCAAGATAATAAGTATAAGTTTTTACACTGCTTATTTCGTATTGTTTATCCTTGGAGCGATCGATATATTCGTCGATTTTCTTCCCTTTGACCCATATTATACTGTCTTTGTATTCATTGCAGTTTTTTCATTTGTTTACAGTTTCTACGCAATCAAACAACCCGTACTGGCCAACGTGCTGATAGGAACTGACGAAACCGTACACCCCACTCCGAAAATATCCGTGCAAAGAAAAGAAAGCATGAATGCTGCTGACGAAAAGAAAAACAAAGCAAAAAGATACAGTCGCAGCGGATTGAGTGAACCCCAGGCCAGGAAATACCTCGACAGGATTCTTAATTATATGGAAAAAGAGAAACTCCACCTTGACAGGAATCTGAATATTTATGATCTATCTCTGCAGACGGGAATATCGAGGCATCATATAACACAGGTGTTGAATGATTTATACGGTCGTAATTTCTTCACTTTTATTAATGAATACAGGGTGAAAGAAGTAATAAGAAGAATGAAAGATCCCGCAAATAAAAATTATACAATTCTTGCAATAGCGTATGATTCAGGTTTTAATTCCAAGTCTACTTTTAACACAATATTCAAAAGTATCACTCACCTCACGCCAAGTCAATACCTTGAAAAGCTGAAACATGAAGGTTCATGATCAGCGGCTCATACCTATAATTCGAGAAACAGTGGTGTGATATATGCGGATCGGTCGCGGGAAAGACCAGCAGTCCCTTTCTTTGTATAGTAAATAATTTAGAAATGAGGGCAAGTTTCGCAATTATCACCATGGTTTTTTTCGCATTCTCAAACCCGGTAATATCACAATCCCTTTTTGATGATGTTTCCGGCGAAAATTATAAACTGGGTGGATTTATCAGGAGTGGCATCTATCTCAATAATCCCGGACAATCACCGGGTATTCCCATTTCATTCGCTGATTTAAGCTTAAATGCTGAAGCCGGTGATGGTACTAATTACAAAGCATATGCTGATTTTAGGTACCGGTATGCTTCGGAATATGGTAAGACTGTCAGTGAACCTATCCTCAGAGAAGCCTGGGCGGCATGGTATACACCCATTACTGAACTTAAAGCCGGAAAACAGATTATCAAATGGAGCAGTATGGATTTTTTCTGCTTGCAGGATGTCATAAGTCCGCGCAATGACCTGTACAGATCATTTGATCCTGCCGACAGGAACCTGGGGAATATTTCACTAAATTTCAGCCTAAGTCCTGTTAACAATGTTTCGTTAATGGCAGTTCTAATTCCCCGGTTCAGGCCATCTGTGCTCTATACTGAATTTATGGATATGCCTGAAATAATTGAGATTAAAGAACATGCATTTGATGGAAATGGATCATTATCTTATGGATTACGGGCAGAATTTTTCCTGAGAAACTTCAGTGCCAGCATCAGTTATTTTGATGGATATAATGCTTTACCCGGCCTCGGTCTTGATACTCTTACAATACAGGCCGGAAATAATGGACCATTTGTTTCTCTTGAAGAAAGGTTGTTCAAGACAAAAACTCTTTCAGCCGGTATTGAATTCACACTTGGTAATAATATAATACGCACGGAAGGCATATGGTCTAATCCGGATACTGATTTCAGGCAGGAAGAATATGTAATGCTTCCCGAAATAAGATGGGCGGGAGGATTTGAACATTTTTTTGGTGATCTCCAGGTACTCATTGAGTACAGTGGTAAATATCTCATGGATTATGAGGAATCGGCTTTTGATCCGGTATTGCCCGATGAATCTTCATTTTCAGATATTGGCGCTCTGTCCCCTCAGCAGGTTATCGAATACACGAGGCAGCAGATAAGCGCTTTCAACAGGCTTTATAACTACCAGTTGGACAAATACAATCATTTTGCAGGACTCGGCCTGACTTATGAGAAAGGACTGGCAACTTTCAGTCCTTCAGTGAACATATTATATAATATCACAGCAGAGGAATATATGGTAAACCCGGTTCTGAAGATAAAGCCAACTGATAATCTTGAAATAATAGCAAGCGCTGAAATATATAACGGGATCAGTAATTCACTTTTTGATATGATTAACGACAGGCTTAATTCGATTTATACAGGTGTAAGGATAGATTTCTAATAATTAAAAAATGACAAAGCTGTTAATAAAACACAGGTATCTGGTGATAGCAATCTCGGTTGCAATAGGCCTTGGAGGCCTTTTCATGCTTCCAAGAATGAAAACGGATCCTGATATACGAAATTACATACCTGCTGATATGGAATCCCGTATCAATACAGATAAGATAGAGCAGGAATTCGGTCTTCAGGATATGATAATGATTGTATATAAAGACAGCTGCATTCTCACACTATCGAACCTGAGAAGGATAAGAAACACAAACAGGCAACTGGAAAAGCTCAAATCAATTGATAATACCATTTCACTGTTTAATACAAGACACATATACGGAGAACAGGGAATGATGATAGTTGACCCCGCTGTGAAGAGATTCCCGGAGAATGAGCATGAGATTGAAATATTGAAGGACGAGCTGAAAAATAATCCTCTGGCTCTGGGCACTGTAGTATCTGAAGATTTTAAACTCTCAGCTATTGCTGCCACTATTTCCAGGGAGATTGATGAAAATATTACACTTACTGAAATTGATTCAATAGTAAATGCCAACCCTGGATCGGCAGAAGTTTATTACGGGGGCTTACCGTATATCAGGGAGGCTATCATGAAAGATGTCAAACGAGACGGTTTAATACTCGTTCCCCTGGCCTTGCTGATAATGCTTGGCTTCCTCTGGCTTGCTTTCAGGGAATGGCGTGGCATGGTATTACCGTTTACCATTGTTGTTCTGTCAATAGCATTTGCCATGGGCCTGGCCCCTCTTCTTGGATGGAAACTGTCAATATTAAGTCTTATTGTACCGATCATGCTCATCGCGGTAGCCAATGACTATGGGATCCATATGATAGCCAAATACCAGGAGCTTATTTCAGATAATCATCACGACAGCAATGAATCCATAGTGCGTACCATGGTCAGAAAACTCAGATTACCGGTAATATTTACAGGACTTACAACCATTGCCGGTATACTTGGCTTACTGGCACATGCCATAATACCTGCCAGGCATGTGGGTGTCCTGGCGTCTGTGGGCATAGCACTGGCAGTATTACTTTCAATATTCTTTTTACCCGCCTGGCTGTCATTATTACCAAAATCCAAACCACTGGTGGGAGGAGACAAAATATCAGGATCACTACTAGACAGGTCTCTTGACAGGTTGGCAAATACTGTAATAGCAAAACCCCGTCGTGTGATCGTGATATCTGCTGTATTAACTCTTGTTTTTGTAGCCGGTATATTATTGATCCGGGTTGACGGTAACCAGGAGAATTTCTTCCCTAAAAAGCACCCCGTTAAGCAAGCCTCCATGGTGATAAACAAAAATTTCGGGGGATCACAGAGTATATCAGTTATGCTTGAAGGTGATATAAAAGACCCGGATCTCTTGAGAACCATGGACAACTGGACCGGTGAACTGAAGACCATGGACGGCGTGGGTGATTCATATTCAATTGCTACAGTATTGAAGGAAATGACCAAAGCTCTTTATAACAAGAATGAAGAAGGTTATGACCGTATACCCGATAGCAGGCAGGCCGTTGCACAGATACTGGAAATATATAATATGAGCGGTGATCCTGAGGATTTTGAGCGCATGGTGGATTTCAATTATTCCAAAGCACATTTGATGGTAAGATTCGAAAACCCTGAAACCAGAGTGGTAAGAAACGCTCTTGATAAAGTATATTCACTGGCTGAGAGAGATAATATTGATATCACTGTCGGCGGCTATGCATATATAATGCTTCAGTTCTCAGATAAAATTGTAACAGGCCAGATCAATTCATTGATTTTCGCAATACTCATAGTTCTTGTATTACTTTCGATTATCTTCAGATCTTTTAAAGGCGGCTTAATATCCACATTACCTATTTTGGCATCGGTTATTTTCCTGCTGGGATTCATGGGGATTACAGGTATAGCACTTGATCCTGCAACAGCCCTGCTGTCTTCAATAATGATTGGTGTGGGTGTTGACTATACAATACATCTCCTCTGGCGTTACAAATCGGAGCTGGTATTTTCAGGTCACAAAGAGGCAATAAAAAAGACGCTGACTACAACCGGCAGGGGAATAGTATACAACGCCTTAAGTGTAATGGCAGGATTCTCGGTCCTTGTTTTTTCCGGGTTCACATCCATACGCTTTTTTGGTTACCTGGTGCTCATAAGTATTGGTGTATGTCTTATAAGTACCCTCTTTGTTATACCATCTATCCTGCTGGTATTCAAACCCTCCTTTGTTGAGTATAAAACAAATAATAAGACATATATAAGAAAAAAGAATATGAAAAAAGCAATTATACTGTCGTTATTTATAACATTGCCCGTAGCTTTGATGGCACAGGGAACAGCCGAAGAGATAATGGATAAGAGCCGGGATGTTATGAAGGTGGAATCATTTGAGGCTGTAGCCTCGCTGAATATTATTGATTCAAAAGATAGAGTAAGGGAACGAACAAATATCACCGCTTCAAAAAGTTATGATGACGGAACAGAAAAAAGATTGATTAAGTTCCTTTCCCCCGCTGACGTTGAGGGCACAACCATGCTGATATATGATTATGAGAAAGGCCAGGATGATATGTGGATATACCTGCCTGCCCTAAACCGGACCCGAAGGATTGTAAGCTCTGAAAAAGGTAAAAGCTTTATGGGGTCTGAATTTACCAATGCAGATATGTCATCTCCCCCTACCGAAGACTTTAATCACGAAATTATTAAGGAAACTGATGAATATTATATAATTGAAAGCGAGCCTGTTAACAGGGATAAGGAAGATGAATACGGCTACAGCCGCAAGATAAGCACTATTAAGAAAAGTAATTACGTGGTTAGCAAAATGGACTTCTATGACAGTTTTGACGAACTGTTCAAGATCATTCTTGTTAAAGACGTCAAGGAAATATCCGGCGATAAATATATAATAACACACATGACTGCCGAAAATTTTAGTAACGGCAGAAGCTCTGAAATTTTGATGGAAGATATTCGTACAGGTACCCAGGTCCGGGATGAACTGTTTAATGTTACCAGCCTGGGAAGATAGATAATGGAATACACGCCTTCGCTGGCGCGGGTCTCTAGACCCGTGCCTTGCTTCGGCGGCCAATATTGTAATACTGGAATAATGTATTCAAGTATAGTGTTGGTATACCAATCAACGATACAATAATCCCTGCTTTTTTTTTATTTTAGCAACTTATTTAACACCATTGGATGGTGTGGATCTATGAGCCACGCCAGAATAGTCAATAACTGTGGCGTGGGTCTGGAGTCCCACACCAACAATTTATGGGAATGAAACTATCTGCTATTGACATCTCCATCATTTTCGGATACCTGGTATTAACAGTGTTGCTTGGGTTCTGGATATCAAAGCGGGCAAGCAGGAGTCTTGACTCATACTTTTTAGGTGGTAAAAGTCTTCCATGGTATCTGTTAGGTCTTTCCAATGCTTCCGGCATGTTCGATATCACAGGCACTATGTGGATGGTGGCTATAATGTTTATTTATGGTGTGAAAAGTGCATTTATCCCATGGCTGTGGCCCGTATGGAACCAGGTGATCCTGATGATATTCCTTGCCGTATGGCTGAGAAGGTCAAATGTACTTACCGGAGCTGAATGGCTTAAAACAAGATTCGGTGTGAGCAACGGGGCAAAAATGTCACATATCTCGGTTGTTGTTTTTGCACTGGTTGCTGTTATTGGATTCATCGCATATGCCTTTGAAGGAATAGGGAAATTTGTTGTCATGTTTCTTCCGTGGGATCTCTCAACTACAGTTCTTGGTATAACTATCTCGTCCGAGAGAATGTATGCCCTTATAATTATGGGTATAACCACAGTTTATGTCGTTAAAGGGGGAATGTACAGTGTGGTTCTCACCGAAGTATTGCAGTTCATTGTCATGACCATATCATGTATCATAATAGGCATAATAGCCATTAAAACAGTTTCACCGGATCAGCTGGATGCTGTGGTACCCGAAGGTTGGAAAAGCCTGTCGTTCGGATGGAGGCTTGATATTCACTGGTCAACCTTCCCGGAAGACATAAACCGTGTATTGAATGAGAAGATACATACTGACGGCTATGAATTATTTTCAATATTTTTGATGATAGTAATATTCAGAGGTATACTGGTTAGCATTGGCGGGCCCGTACCCGGATACGATATGCAAAGGGTGCTTGCAACCCGGACACCCAGGGAATCAGCACTTATGAGCTGGTTTGTTTCTGCCGTGCTTTTTATTCCGAGGTACCTGATGATAGCCGGTCTGGCCGTTATTGCCCTGGTTTACTTTAACCCTGAATCGTTGATGAGCGAAGGAACTATGGATTTTGAAAAAGTTTTGCCGTTTGCGCTCAGCAACTTTATACCGGCAGGTGTCCTTGGTATTATCCTGGCCGGACTGATCGCAGCTTTCATGTCAACATTTGCTGCCAATGTTAATGCCGGTCCGGCATATATAGTAAATGATATCTACAAACGATTCATTAACCCCCGGGCAAGCCAGAAGACACTGGTGAGTTTAAGTTATATATCATCTGCCGCGATGGTGGTGATAGGTGTAAGCGTAGGTTTCTTCGTAAGCTCAATAAACAGCCTGCTCCAGTGGATCACTGCCGCTCTTTTCGGAGGGTATGCAGCAGCCAACTTTCTTAAATGGATATGGTGGAGATTTAACGGATACGGATATTTCTGGGGCATGGTAGCAGGCCTTGTAGCATCACTGGCCCTGCCTATACTATTTCCCGGGCTCTCTGTAATAATAGCCTTCCCGCTGTTTATTTTACCCATCTCAACCGCAGGTTCACTCCTGGGATGCTTACTTACGCCTCCCGACGATATGAAAGTGCTTAAAAGTTTTTACACCAGTGTCCGGCCATGGGGTTTCTGGGCACCTGTGCACAGGGAAGTGCTTAAAGATGATCCTGATTTCGTAGGTAATAAGGCCTTTAAACGTGACGCACTAAATTCCCTTGTGGGCATAGTATGGCAAATGATGCTTATTGTAGCACCAATATATCTTATCATCAGGGAATACAAAGGCATGATTTATTCATTGATAATTCTGGCTGTTACATCAGTTATTCTTAAATTTAACTGGTATAACAAACTTGAGGATGACTAACTATATAATAAAATGGAATAATGGAATATTGGAATGATGGAATACTGTAATTTGGTAAACAATTAAACCCATTATTCCAGTATTCCAGTATTCCAAACAATAGAAAATTATGAAAAGACACGAATTCGACAGGGAAGTAAAAAGATTATTCAATAGGCACGAGGAACTGATTATTTGGAAGAACCGTGCCATGAAAAAGGGTAATGGCATTTATGAGAGGTATATATATCCGGTTATAACAAGAGACCATATACCCATATTCTGGAAATATGATCTGAATTACAAAACTAACCCCGAACTGCTTATGAGACTCGGGGTAAATACCACTTTCAATGCCGGGGCTATAAAGCTGAACGGGAAATATTATATGGTACTAAGAACAGAAGGATTTGATGTGAAATCTTTCTTTTCCGTCGCTGAGAGTCCAAATGGAATAGATAACTGGGTATTTCATGATCGTCCTATGCAGATGCCCGTAAGAGACAATCCGGAAACGAACGTATATGACATGAGGCTTACCCATCACGATGATGGATGGATATATGGACTTTTCTGTGCAGAGAGAAAGGATAAAAGTAAACCCGACGATTCATCAGCAGCTCTGGCATCGTGTGGAATAGCCCGTACCAGAGATCTTATTGAATGGGAGAGGCTTCCTGACCTCAAATCAAAAGCAGCACAACAAAGAAATTGTGTGCTGCATCCTGAATATGTTAATGGTAAATACATGTTATATACCCGACCCCAGGCTGGTTTCATTGAAACGGGCGACAGCGGAATATCAGTGGGTTTTACAGATTCAATGGAAAATGCAAGCATTGATGAAGAAATTCTCATGGACCCAAGGCAATATCATACAGTAAAAGAAGTAAAGAATGGACAGGGACCCCCTCCGATAAAAACGGAGATAGGATGGATACATCTTGCTCATGGGGTTCGCAGAACGGCTGCAGGGCTAAGATATACCCTATACCTCCTGCTTACTGACCTGAACGAACCCTGGAAGGTGATTAAGAGGCCTTCGGGTCATTTTATTGAACCATTGGATGATGAACGTGTTGGTGATGTATCGAATGTTGTTTTTTCTAACGGGTGGATTAGGGATGATGACGGAACTGTGTTTATTTACTATGCGTCGTCAGATACGAGGATGCACGTAGCAACCTCAGATGTTAATAAGCTTATGGACTATATTCAAAACACACCGGAGGACCCCGGACGCTCTGATTTATGTGTTAAACAAAGAACCGAAATGATCGACAAGAACCTGGAAATATTGAAAAAAGATTTTCCGGATCTACTGGAATAATGGAATGATGGAATAATGGAATATTGGGGTGTTTAGAGGTTTTCAATTATTGAATCGTTGAATTGGAATTAAGGTCCAACAAGCAACGAGTAACTGGTATTAACCCACCATTCCAATATTCCAACGAATAGAAATTATGAAACTTAACCTAAATAGGACTATCGTTGCTCCTGCCACAGGTCAAGGAGGTGCTATTGCAGTTATCAGGGTGAGCGGAAAGGATGCATTAGGAATTGTTGATAAGATTTTTAGGGTAAGGGGAAAAAGGCGTGGATCTGGAGATCCACACCAGAATAAAGCAAAGGCTAAGGCTCCACCTTCGCTGGCGCGGATCTCCAGATCCGTGCCTAGCTCCGGTGGACACGGTAAGGCTGAGGCTAAGGAAGGATTGGCAAAATCTGAGGGATTTAGCATAGTTTACGGAGATATAGTTGATGGAAAGGAAATAATCGATGATGTCCTTGTTTCGGTTTTCAGGGCACCTAATTCATATACCGGGGAAGATTCGGTGGAGATAAGCTGCCATGCATCTCCATATATACAGAATAAGATACTGCAATTGCTGGTGGATAACGGGGCCTCCCCTGCCCGTCCGGGAGAATTTACCCAGCGTGCTTTTTTAAATGGGAAGATGGACCTTTCGCAGGCTGAAGCAGTGGCTGATGTAATAAACTCGGAGACTGAAGCTGCACACAGGCTGGCCATGCAGCAGATGCGAGGCGGCTATTCAAGGGAGATAAATGAACTACGTGAGAAAATGCTTCACTTTGCCTCCATGATAGAGCTCGAACTTGACTTCGGAGAGGATGATGTGGAATTTGCTGATCGCTCCGAGCTCAGGTCAATGGTGGAAGAAATAAAATCCTATACCGATTCACTCAAAGATTCATTTAAATACGGCAATGCCATTAAAAAAGGTGTCCCTGTGGCTATCGTTGGTAAGCCGAATGTTGGTAAATCAACCCTCCTGAACGCACTTCTTAAAGATGATAAGGCCATAGTGTCCGAGATACCCGGTACCACACGTGATATAATAGAGGATACCATTATCATCGAAGGTATTTTATTAAGGTTTATCGATACCGCCGGTTTACATGAAACAGCAGATATTATTGAAAACCTTGGCATAAGGAAAACTTATCAGAAGATAGAACAGGCTGATGTAGTCCTGTTGATTACAGAAGCAGCAGATGGCGCAAAGGCTATTAATAATTCATTTGCAGAGATAAAGAAGCAGACAGAAGGAAGGGAGAAGTCGCTGATACTGGTGGTAAATAAGATTGACCTGGTGACGGATAAAGAAATGGATAAATTAGCTTACAGCCTTAAATGCCCGCGTAATACCTGTATATTGATTTCTGCTACGAAAGGTAAGGGGATACATGAGCTAATAGAAAGACTTACTGGTATAATAGAGCAGGCGCGTTCAGGATCACAGCAACTCATTGTAACAAACCTCAGGCACTACGACGCATTACGTGAATGTTCCGAAAGTCTCGGCCGTGTGCTCGATGGACTGGATGAAAAACTCCCGGAAGACCTGATCGCCATTGATCTGCGTCAGGCTATTCACTACCTCGGAGAAATAACCGGCGAAATATCCACAGATGAGATACTGGGCAATATCTTCAGGAATTTCTGTATCGGGAAGTGATTTCTTACAAAGGTTTAAGCATAAGGTTTTTCCAGAGCACTTTAATACCGCCGCCGTCATGTATCTGCAGGGCTATACGACCATTAGCCTTTCCTATAAGAGGGTCATCCAGGTGAGTCATTTCCTCTCCGTTGAGCCAGGTAGTGACCTCTGATCCCACCACTTTTACACGCATGGTGTTCCATTCTCCCTCCTTCAGGATGTCTTCTTTCTCATCAGGAATTTGCTTAAGCCAGCCCCTGCCATATGATTCATATACACCACCTGAATCATGTCCTTTGGGAGCCACTTCCACCTGCCAGCCGGAAACCTTTGTACCATCGAAAGCCGAACGGAAGAATATGCCGCTATTTCCATCCGATACCTGTTTAAAATCTGCAGACAGATCAAAATCCTTATAAAACATTTCGGTTGCCAGGTAACCATACTGCTCTTCAGGTCCGCTTTCACACACCAGCAGGCTATCTTCAACGTACCATAATTCATTTCCATATTCTATCCACCCATCAAGATTCACACCGTTAAACAATTTCACAGGTTTGCTCTCTTTCTTCGGTAATTCCTTAACCTTCATATTCCTGAACCATATTTTACTTCCATGGTCCTGCAGGCTAATATGGCCTACGGACGACAGGCCATAGTCAGGGGCATTTCCCCATTTACCACTGTTTTTCAGTTCGAACCATTCATCTGTCCAGGCTTCAAATTCGAGAATTTTCTCACCATTCAGCCAGTGTTCAACATGGCCATTATCAAATACTATTCTTGATGAATTCCACTCACCTACCGGTTTCAGATTCTTCCTTGAAGTATCGGGTGTATACATGGCGTAATCGGCCCCTGTTTTTTGCCAATCCTCCAGCTCTGTAGGGAAGCCCACATCATCCACCAGCTGGTATTCAGGTCCTGTAAGGTAAGGTGTAGGATATCTTTCCGATTCGATGACGTGGTACATAACGCCACTGTTACCTTCAGGTGCAATTTTCCATTCAAATTTCAGGTCGAAATTTTCATACTGCTTCTTGTTAATGATATAACCAGTGCTGTCGCTTCCTGTACCATTGGCTGCCAGGAGACCGTCCTCAACCAGCCAGGTTCCTGTTCCTTCAGCATTATACGCTCTCCAGTTGTCAAGGCTTTCTCCGTTAAAAAGTAATTCCCAGCCTTCGGATTGTTCCTGGGAAGTCAGTTGATTATGTTTGCTTCCACAAGCTGAGACCATAATTAATATTACCAGGATCAAATACAAAATATTCTTATTCATAATTACAAAGGTTTAAAATGAGGGCTTATATTAACAATTTTATTTTCCTGCTGTTATTAATAGCAAATTTAAGATTATAATTACAAATAAATATTTTTTCAGGTGCATATATTTAGAGTTTGTCCATAAAGTCGAGAAATTTTGTACTTTTTCCTTACCGATTTTTCAATTCGGTAAATTATTTAGAATCATTCCTTATAATTCCCCTTATTATTCGGTATTTTTGCTATTTTGTTATT
>JAYEGY010000137.1:0-30098 GCA_034659275.1 Bacteroidota bacterium
AGCACTGTTGATAAGTTTTTAAATATTTGATTTACAATATGTTACAAGCATGACTTATGAACAGCTAAATGTAAAATTAAATTCATATTTTTGTCTATGTTATAACCTTTTTAGACTGGACTCATTATTATTCCAATATTTACCTTTATATTTGTTTATAATTAAAAGGTTTGAAATTAAAATTTTACAGTATGAAAACATTGACACAATTTTTATTGGCGATAACATTGATTATTGCTATGGTTGCCTGCGGACAATCTAAAAAGGAAGAGACTACGGCCGAAGATGTTGAAGAAGAAGCAGAAGAACTGGTTGAGGAAACAAAAGATCTTATTTCCGAGGAATATGCTGATTTTGAAAGTCAGATAAAATCATTCCAGGAAGAGACCCAGGATAAAATAGATCAGTTGAAAGAGAAATCTGCAGAACTAACAGGTGAGGTCAAAGACCAGTATGATGAGGCAATTGATGAAATAGAAAAAAAGCGTGAGGCACTTGACAACAAAGTGGAGGAATTTAAAAATGCAACAGCTGATAAAAAAGAAGCTTTGGCAGAAGAAATCAAGGATTTAGAGGATGCAATTAATGAAAGTATAGAAGCTTTTAAGGAAGAAATTTAGTATTGAAGAATGCATCTTAATTACAGGAGATGCATCAGGGGGAATTTATTTTTCATTGAACAGGTCGATCATGGTCCTGTCAGGGCGGTCTCCAACTCCATAAGCGATACTTCAGGATGAGCATGAAGGTACTTGTAAGTCTCAAAATGTTCATCTTCAATACTTTCAATTATAGATTTGATTTGTGTCTTCAGCTTGTCCTGGGCCAGAAGGGAGACACTGAAGAAAATGCTTATAGCCAGCAAGAATATATTTTTCATGGCAATATAGTTTAGAAGTTTAGAAGTTTAGAGGTTTAGAGGTTGTTAAATCGTTGAACTCACAGTACGTGCTTGCTTAACGCAAGCTATTACTGTTCGGTTCGACATTCCCTGCTCCCTGCTCCCTGCATTGTCCTCCGAAGCACGAAGTGCGCAGGAGGGTTCCCTGCTTTGTACGCCGTAGATTTGGCGGAGGCGGACTATCTGTAAAGGTACAGGAATCCCCTGAATTCTTTCCCTTCATATACAACATCATCCCAACCCCTGGCGCGAATGATATAAAAATACACACCCGGGCTGGCCTTGCTGCCGCCAATGTAGCCGTCCCATCCCTGCCAGTCTTTCAGGGCATCACCCTGGCCATCAAAAACATATACTCTCTGTCCTCCCTTGCTGAAAACCTGGACAAATATACTTCTGAGCGACTTGCTTTCAACAAAGAAAAAGTCATTAATACCATCACCATCGGGGCTGAAGACATTGGGGATATTCAGTGATGAAGGCTCCACTGTTATATTAACGCTGGTTGAGTCTTTACAGAACTGGTCGCTCTCAATATATAAGCTCATTTTATAAGTTCCCGGGAAATAATATGTATGTGAAAACGGTTCAGCCATGTACGATACAGAATCATCACCGAATTCCCATATATAAGTACTGGCCCGGATGGAATTGTCGGTTATGAAAACTTCCAGGGGTGCTTCCCCCTGTGTGGGATCAACATCAAAATCGGACTTAACATGGATCGATTCGTAAAAAAAAGATGAATCAGCTGTGCATCCAAAACTGTCAACAACGTGGAGGTTATACCAGACATCTACCAGTGGGGGGTTAAATGTTTGTGGATTGATTTCCAGGGTGGGATAGGGTATTGATGATTCAGGATCGGATGACCACTCAAAACTGTAGGCATTTGGTAGCATTATTGAAGACCCGCTGTTAATATCGGCATAATAGAAAGTGTCTGTGGCTGCATAGCCCGAGAGAGCTACATAATTACATTTAAAATCATTGAGTTTTGCTATGGATACAGGCTTATCAGTATGCACCCAGGCTATAAAGCTTGTATCAAAAGTTGCACCATCAGAGATTTCCACCCTGTATCCGCCTTCATCCAGGCCGCTGATCTGTGAATCCATTACTCCCAGGTCCTGATCGACAGATATTGTAAAACCGGATGTCAGTTCATCCCATTTGGTCCAGGTAAAATCAAAAGGTCCTATGCCACCCGGACTGCTTGCATTGAGTGTGGCGGATGAATAACCCTCGGATTGACAGAAAATAAAAATTGGGTCATTGTCACTCGTTGTTGAATAGTCTGTATACCTTGTGGCACTTGAGCCGGGTGCCGTTATCTGAGCCTTGGCGATAAGTGTACAGCTGATAAATATTATTGTAGTAATATAGAGTTTCACCCTGTTTATGCTGATTAGTCAAAAAAATAACGCTTGCACCCCTTATTTGGTATATTAATCTGCAAGTATAATAAATGTGCCGTGCCTTTGCAAGCCATTGCTAAGGGTATTTATCTGTTGATAACTTAATAGCGATTGCCCTTAACAGGTTTACTTATTATGATCTCTTTTAGTAACTTTGCAGCACCTTAAATGTGGATATTTTCCTATGGCAATTAATTATCTCAGTGATTTAAATGAGGCTCAGAAAATAGCAGTTGTCAACACCGAAGGGCCTTCACTTGTTATTGCCGGTGCCGGATCCGGGAAGACCAGGGTGCTCACTTACAGGATAGCACACCTGCTCAGGAAAGGTGTGCCTGCTCACTCTGTCCTGGCCCTGACATTCACAAACAAAGCCGCCGAGGAGATGAAGCAAAGGATTATCGATATTGCAGGGTATAATAACTGCAGGTATCTATGGATGGGAACATTCCACAGTATCTTTGCCAGGATCCTCAGGGCCGAATCGGATAAACTGGGTTATCCATCCTCTTACACTATTTATGATGCTACCGATTCGCGCAGCCTGGTAAGAACAATAATAAAGGAGATGGGGCTTGACGACAAGGTCTATAAGCCCCCATCTGTGGCTGCGAGGATATCAGCAGCCAAGAATAACCTAATTACCGCTCAAAGATACGCGTCAAACAAGGCGATTATGGAGAGGGACCGCATTGCGAAAGTACCTATGATATCAGAAATTTACCTCAGGTACGCAGCCAGGTGCTACAAATCAGGGGCAATGGACTTTGATGACCTTCTAATTAATACCAATATACTATTCCGGGATTATCCCGATATTCTGGCAAATTACCAGGAACGGTTTAATTATATCCTCGTTGATGAATACCAGGATACTAATTATGCACAATACCTCATAGTAAAAAGATTATCTGAAAAACACCGTAACCTGTGTGTGGTTGGCGACGACGCACAAAGCATATATTCCTTCAGGGGGGCACGCATTGAAAATATACTCAACTTCAGGAATGATTATCCTGATTATACTCTTTACAAGCTGGAGAGGAATTACAGGTCGACAAAAACGATAGTGAATGCGGCTAACAGCATTATTCATCACAATAAGGGGCAGATAAGCAAAACGGTGTATTCGGAAAATATCCATGGGACCAAAATCAGGATAATGGAATCAGTGACCGATGGAGACGAAGGTTTCAGGATAGCATCCGATATCTTTGACCGCAGCCTGTCAGAACAGGTTAAGTGGGAAGAGTTTGCAGTGCTCTACCGTACAAATGCCCAGTCGAGGATCTTTGAGGAAACATTCAGGAAGAAAAATATTCCATACAAGATATATGGCGGACTTTCCTTCTATGAGCGGAAAGAAATAAAAGATATACTGGCATACCTGAGGATGATAATCAATCCACGCGATGAAGAAGCATTGAGGAGAACCATCAACTATCCAAAAAGAGGAATAGGAAAAACTACCGTTGACAGGATATTTGAAGCATCTGCAGGTGAAGAAATCACAGCGTGGGAAATAATATCAAAGCCCTCATCACACCAGTCCCTGCTGACACCCGCCACCTGGAAGCGAGTACAGGTGTTTACTGACCTGGTTAATTCCTTAGCCTCGGAATGTTCTGATGCAAATGCATATGATGCAGCCATAAAAACAGCCTCGGTAACTGGAATACTGAAAGAACTTAAGGAAGGGCAGACACCGGAAGAGGTGAGCAGGTATGAAAACCTCGAGGAGTTGTTGAACGCAATAAAGGAATTTACCGATGCGGCTGAAACCAACGGGGAACCCAATGATCTTGCAGCCTACCTCGAGTCAGTGGCCTTGCTTACCGACAGGGATACGGAGAAAGAGGAAGACCGGAATAAAGTTACGCTTATGACAATGCACTCGGCCAAAGGACTGGAATTTAAATACGTATATATAGCCGGGCTCGAAGAAAACCTTTTTCCGTCCCTGATGTCATTAAGTGAAAACATGGGTCTTGAGGAAGAAAGGCGTTTATTTTATGTTGCCGTTACCAGGGCAAAGGAATATGTAAGCCTCAGTTATGCCCTTAACCGCTACAGGTGGGGAAAACTGGAAAACTGTAAACCAAGCAGGTTCCTTGGAGAGATCGATGATAATTACCTGGAATATCCTCATAGCACAGGTAAGGATAATAATCAGAGACCTGGCAGGTACAGGCGGCCATTCGATAAAGGGTGGGCAGGAATGGGAGATAATAAAATTGAATATGTAAACCCGCCTGGCCGAAAACTTAAAAAGGTAGGATCAGTTCCCACTTACAATTCTGATAATGTCCAGCGGGCTGCTGAAAGTGATCTTAACGAGGGTACAATAGTATACCACGACCGCTTTGGACGGGGTAAAATAATATCCATCGACGGTGAACCACCTAATACAACTGCACTGGTTGATTTTGATAAGTCAGGTGAAAAAAAGCTGTTGTTAAGATTTGCAAAACTAAAACTCAATACTTCATAATCCTCCGTTCACCGATTTTAATAAAAATTTAACATTCAAAACTTTGGAAACCCGAAAAGTTTTCTCATTATTGCAGGCCAGAAATTGAAATAATGGATTACAGGGAAAGAATTACACAGGAAGCAGCCGTATTGTTCATGAAATATGGTATCAGGGCAGTTACCATGGATTCAATAGCCCATCACCTGGGAATGTCAAAGCGGACTATATATGAGCATTTTGCTGACAAGGAAGAATTGTTAGTAAGTGTTATAAGCAGTATGTCTGCTAAACAGAAAGATGTTTTCCGGAAAATAATGTCCGAAGCGGACAATGTTATTGAAGCATTATTTGAGATGCTCAGGGTGGCTGATGCTCATTTCAGTAATACAAATCCAACCTATTTGATGGATCTCAAAAAGTATCATCACCGTGTCTATGAAATGATATGCCAGAAGGGGGATATAAAAAATTTTGAGATGACACTGTCAATGTTACGCGAGGGGGTGGAGGAAAAAATGTTCAGGGATGATATAAACATTGATATAGTAAATGCAGGAATCCATGGTATCATTGACACTACCAGGGATAACGAAGAAATGTCTTTTGATAAGTATACACCATTTGAGATAATTGACAACCTTCTTTTCAATTATCTTTTAGGAATATCAACTCCAAAGGGTCGGGAATTAATTAATAAATATAAAGAGCAGAAAAAAACTGAATTAAATCTATAGAATAATGAAAATCAGATTTCTGAGTTTAATTATGCTTACAGCACTTAGTTTCACTTTAACGGCACAGGAAGTGGATACTGTACTCACCTTGTCGTTAGAAGAAGCACAGGACTATGCGGTGCAGCACAATAAAATGGTTAAGTCTTCAAGATATGACGTCCAGGCTGCCGAGATGGCCAGGTGGGAAGTTATATCAAACGGACTTCCAAGGGTTGATGGCAACGGGTCACTGAACGACAACCTTAAGTTAATGACCACACTGCTGCCCGGGGAAATCATTGGTCAGCCCGGGGAAAAAATACCGGTGCAGTTTGGTACTAAGTATAACAGCAGTTATGGCTTCCAGGCCAGCCAGATGATTTTTAATGCTCCATATTTTGTTGGTTTGCAGACTGCAAAGCTGGTAGAAAAAATGAGCCAGCAGTCACTTGAAAAATCAGAGATTGATATCAGGGAACAGATCATAAACACTTATTACCTGATCCTCATCTCAGAGGAATCGCTTGCCATACTTAACGGAACCAGTGAAAACCTCAGGGAGGTATACCGGTCAACGAAATCAATGAAGGAAGTGGGTATGGCTGAAGAGACCGATGTGGATCAGATGCTTTCTAATGTGAGAGGTCTGGAGACCAATGTACGTTCGCTAGAGAGGAATATCGAATTCAGCTATAATATGCTCCGGTTTCAACTGGGAGTGGATATGAATAAAGATATCAATCTTACCACAAGCCTTGATGATTTGCTTGAAGAGACAAATATTGAAGACCTGATGGATAATGATTTTAACCTTAATGAACATATTGATTTCAAGCTTACCGAAAGCCAGGTTAAGATGCAGGAACTGACACTTAAAAATGAAAAGGCCAGTATCCTGCCTTCTTTTTCTGCATTCTACTCCTGGAATAAGAATGGCATGGGAGATGAGCTGAATGATCAGCGTTGGTTTCCTAACTCAATGCTGGGATTCCAGGTTTCGATCCCCATATTTGCCAGCGGTCAGCGTTATTCAAGAATTAAGAGAGCCCAGATAAACCTGGATAAAGCCAAAACTAACAAGAACCTGGTATCGGATCAGCTATTGCTGCAGGAAAAGCAGCTGAGATTCAATCTTATAAATGCCCGTGACCAGTACGATACGCAGAGGGAAAATGTGGATGTTGCCTACCGGGTATATGAAAGCATTGAAAATAAGTACAGGCAGGGGGTGGTTTCAAGCCTTGACCTTACCCAGGCACATAATAATTACCTGGATGCCGAAAATAATTACATCAATGCCGTTATGGATCTGCTTCAGACCAGGCTGGCACTGGATAAGTTACTTAACAATATTTAAGAATGACGAAAAAAATAAATAATACAAAAATGAAATCGATAAGTTTATTGCCAGTCATTGCAATGCTGGCAGCTGCTTTTACGGGATGTAATCAGCAAAACGAGGCCGGCAGGTTTGCAGGCACAGATGTAGAAATGACTGAAGAAAAAAAAATAGTTGTAAGAACCAGTGCCCTTGAGCTATCGACCATAGCCAGGACAATTGATTATACAGCTACCCTTGAAGCTTTCGAGGAGGTACATCTTGCTCCTGCCTCACCAGGGAGGATAAATATTATATATGTTGAACCGGCTGACAGGGTGAGTAAGGGACAGAAGCTGTTTGCCATGGATCAAACACAGCTTCACCAGGCCGAGGTGCAGCTTGAAAACCAGAAAACTGATCTTCAGAGGCTGGAAACCCTGCTGGAAACAGGTGATATTCCACAACAGCAATATGACCAGTTAAAAACCCAGGTGGAAGTAATGGAAAGTAATGTTAAATTCCTCAGGGAAAACACTATGATCACCGCTCCATTTTCAGGTCTAATAACTGCCAAGTATTTTGAGAACGGTGAAATGTACAGCGGTACACCAACTACAGTTGCAGGTAAGGCTGCAGTTGTAACCTTGATGCAGGTGAAGCCGGTTAAAGCTGTTGTTCACATCACAGAGCAATACATGCCCCTGGTAAATGAAGGTATGACTGCAAGTATAACTGCCGATGTCTTTCCTGACGAGGAGTATACCGGTACTGTGAGCCTTGTTTATCCTGTCGTTAATCCAATGACCAGGTCATTTGAAGTTGAAATTACTGTTCCGAATAATAGCATGAAACTGAAACCCGGTATGTTCGTCAGGGTATCAATGTTCCTCGGAGAAGAAGAAGCTTTTGTTGTACCTTCAAATGTTGTGCTGCAGCAGGAAGGAACAAATAACAGGTATGTATTCGTTGATAGAGACGGTATCGCAAAAAGATACCAGGTTAAACTTGGCAAACGCTATGATGAATTGGTTGAGATCATCACTGATGAGCTCACCACCGGTGACAGGCTGATTGTGGACGGACAGGCAAAACTTACCGACGGTGACGAAATAAAAGTAGTTAATTAATTATTAAGAAAACACATTTATGAGTATATATAGCAGTGCGGTTAAAAGGCCACTTACGACCATATTGATCTTTGTGGCACTGATGGTTGTGGGTATTTACTCACTTACCAGGCTGCCGGTGGACCTGTATCCCGAGATTGAACTGCCCTTCCTTACAGTTTTTACAAGCTATTCCGGCGCCAGTGCATCTGATATAGAGACTAATGTTACTGACCTGCTCGAGGATCAGTTGAACACCGTGAGTAACCTGAAAGAGATAACATCTGTATCAAGCGATAACACTTCTATCATTTTTCTTGAATTCGAGTACGAAACAAACCTGGATGAAGCAGCGAATGAGGTGAGGGATGCAATGAATTTCGTCGTCAGATTTTTGCCTGAAGATGCTGAAGATCCTACTATCCTGAAATTTAACTCCAGCATGATGCCAATAATATTCTATGCTATTACTGCTGAGGAAAGTTATGAGGGACTTGAAAAAATACTGGATGAAAAAGTGATAAACCCCCTGAACAGGATAGAAGGCATAGGTTCCGTTGGTATTGCAGGAGCTCCGGGGCGCGAAATATATGTAGAAATTGATCCCAGAAAGCTTGAGGCATATAATATGACAGTTGAACAGATAGGTAGCATATTAATGGCAGAAAACCTTAATACGCCGGCTGGCTACGTCGAGATGGGTGACCTTGATTATCCCCTGCGCATACAGGGTGAATTTATTGGCAGTGATGTGCTTAAAGAACTGGTGATTGGCAGTTATAATGGTAATACAATTTATCTCAAAGACGTTGCCGAGATAAACGACACGGTCAGGGATACAAAACTTGAGGAGAGAATAAACGGCGAACTGGGTATGCGTATGTTTGTCCAGAAACAATCGGGAGGAAACACGGTGGAAGTGGCAAGAGAAGTAAGAAAAACACTGAAAGAACTGGAAAAAGACCTGCCACCGGATGTGAAGATAGAACCCATCCTGGATTCATCTGAATTTATTGTGGGCTCAGTAAACAACCTTACCAATGCACTTTTGTTTGCTGCTATTTTCGTTGTACTGGTGGTATTGTTTTTCCTTGGTCGCTGGAAGGCAACCTTTATTGTTATTCTTACAATTCCAATTTCGTTAATAGTCGCCTTCATTTATCTGTTTATTTCAGGTAATTCCATCAATATCATTTCCTTATCCTCATTATCAATCGCAATAGGTATGGTGGTTGATGATGCAATTGTTATACTTGAGAACATTACCAAGCATATTGAGAGAAAAAGCCACCCCCGTGAAGCTGCTATTTATGCTACAAACGAAGTCTGGCTTGCTGTAATAGTTACTACACTTACAGTGGTTGCCGTTTTCTTTCCATTAACATTCGTAGGTGGATTGACAGGAGTGCTTTTTAAACAGCTGGGATTGATTGTAACACTTACAGTGGTTACATCGACAATCGCAGCTATTACTCTTACCCCAACACTTAGTTCATTGCTTCTGAAACTGCGTATTAATAATAAGCCCAAACGGAAATTCAGCTATGATAATACAATAAAAAAAGGCCTTGACTGGTTTGAAGGTTTCTATGGATCAACACTAAGATGGTCACTCCGACATAAAACTTTTGTGACTATTGTCTCAATATTTGTTTTTGGTGGATCAATGATGCTACTGACCTCTGTGGGTACAGAGTTTATACCCCAGGCTGATGAATCAAGCATATCAGCAAGCATAGAATTGCAAACCGGCACAAGAGTAAGTGTTACAAAGGAGATAACACAACAGCTTGGTGATGTAATTGATTCATCATTTCCGGAAGTTGAGCTTGTATCGTCATCAACCGGTACAGGAGAGGGTGTAAATTTTGCTTCATTGTTCTCAACCTCCGGAACACATACAATATCTTACACACTGCGACTGTCAGAGGTGGAGGAAAGGGAAAGAACGGTCTGGGAAATTGCCGAGGCATTCAGACAGGAGCTGGATAAAATTCCTGAGATTGTTAACTACCAGGTTGATGCCGGTGGAGGCGGAGGTATGGCTTTTATGGGTAATAATATCGAAGTGGATGTATGCGGTTACGATATTGCCGAAACAAATATCGTGGCCGAAGAGCTGGCTTCTAAGATCAGTATGATTGAAGGAGCTAAAGATGTGCAGATAAGCCGTGACTTATCAAAGCCCGAGCTGCAGATTATTCTCGACCAGGAAAAGATGATACGACATGGCTTTAATACCGCCTCTGTATCTTCTTCAATAAAAAACAGGGTTGACGGTATGACGGCCACACGCCTGAGACAGTTTGGAGATGAGTATGATGTGGTTGTGAGATTCAAGGAAGGGGCAAGAAATTCCATCTCAGATGTTATGAACATAAGCATAATGAATAACCAGGGGCAGTCCGTAAAACTGCGGGAGATAGCCGAGATTAAGGAATACTGGTCACCTCCCAACATCGAACATAAAAACAGACAAAGGGTTGTTACCGTTTCAGCAACACCATATCAACGAGCACTTGGCGATATAGCAAATGATATAGAACAGGTTATTGCTGATCTCGAAACACCGGCAGGTGTCCAGGTACAGGTATCCGGTACTATCGAAGAACAGATGGAATCGTTTATGGACCTTGGTATTCTGATGATGGTTAGCCTCCTGCTGGTCTATCTCGTTATGGCTTCTCAGTTTGAATCATTAAAAATGCCCCTGATAATCATGTTTTCGATACCTTTCTCATTTTCAGGTGTTGCAATTGCACTTTTTGTTACAGGTACTACACTGAACCTTATTGCAGGTATAGGTGCCGTTATGCTTATAGGTATCGTTGTTAAGAATGCTATCGTACTTGTTGATTTTATTAACCTGCAGCGCGACAGGGGTCTTGAACTTTATGAGGCGGTCTCAGTTTCTGGCCGGTCAAGGTTAAGGCCTGTATTAATGACTTCTTCCACTACCATTTTAGCAATGTTCCCCCTGGCAATGAGTATAGGTGAAGGATCAGAAATATGGAGCCCGATGGGAATTTCAGTTATCGGGGGACTTATTTTCTCGACAATGGTTACCCTTGTACTTGTTCCTGTTGTATATGTGATTTTTGCCAGGAGAGGTGAGAGGGACAAAAAACGTAAATCCCAGGAGAAATATGATTTCCTTAATGGGGATGAAATGATAACCACTTAAAAAAATCGATTATGAAAGCAGTATTTATTGTATATAACCAGGTTCATAATGAGAAAGTTGATTTCATTCTTGATACTTTGGGTATAAATGGCTACTCCGAATGGAACAATATGAAAGGCCGGGGAAGCAAGGGAGGTGTGCCCCACCTTGGGACGCATACCTGGCCGGAAATTAATTCAGCTACCCTTACAATTGTCGATGATGACAAGGTGGAACAACTTCTGGATGCAGTCAAAAAAATGGATGAGCTGAATACCGATGTTGGAGCCAGGGCATTCGTGTGGGATATAACAGATACAGTGTAACTATCACTATGGCAATCAAAATTTTTTTACTAACTTTGTGCGCTCAAAAACTGATTTATAATATATTGTATAACAAATAATAATTTTTAAAGGATGAAAAGATATCAAGCAGGACAGATCAGGTCAATAGCACTTCTTGGTAATTCGGGTTCAGGTAAAACCACTTTTGCGGAAGCAATGCTCTATAATGGTGGAATTATTGAGAGAAGGGGCTCTGTTGAAAACAAGAATACAGTATCTGACTACCGACCAATAGAGCATGAAAATGAAAACTCTATTTTCTCTTCAGTACTTTATACCGAATATAACGACTACAAGATAAATATTCTTGACACACCCGGACTTGATGATTTTGCAGGCGGTGTTATATCATCCTTACACTTTTCCGATTCGTCTGTCTTGATGATCAATGTTCAAAATGGGGTTGAAGTAGGTACTGAAATACATTTTCGTCATGCCGAGAAGACAAACAAACCTGTAATTATTTGTGTTAATGGCCTTGATCACGAGAAAACGAATTTCGATAAATCGATAGAAATGCTCAGGGACCGCTTCGGAAGCAATGTCACCCTGGTGCAATTTCCCGTTAACGAAGGACAGAATTTTGATTCTGTTATTGATGTCATAAAAATGAAAATGCTCAAATATCCCAAAGGAGGGGGCAAATATGAAGAGGTGGATATTTCTGCGGAACATGCCGACAGGGCAGCAGAACTGCAAGCCGAGCTTATTGAAAAAGCTGCTGAAAACGATGAATCTTTAATGGAGATCTTCTTTGAAAATGACACCCTTACCGAAGAAGAAATGAAAAGCGGTATTAAAACGGGCCTGATACAAAGGGGAATTTTCCCTGTATTTTGTTCTTCAGCAAAGAACAATATTGGGGTTGACAGGCTTACGGAATTTATATGCAACGTAGTTCCTGCAGCTACAGAAATGCCGGAATGGACAACAGAGGACGGTAAAAAAGTTAAATGTGACCCAGAGGGCCCTGCTTCACTCTTTGTTTTTAAATCTTCGCATGAGGAACATATTGGAGAAATAAATTTCTTTAAGGTAGTAACAGGAAAAATAACTGAAAACCTTGACGTGGTAAATGCCAGCAACAGTACCAAGGAAAGATTATCCCAGTTATATATCAATGCCGGTAAAAACAGGACGAGGGTACAGGAGCTTGTGGCAGGTGACATTGGTGCAGTAGTGAAGCTGAAAAACACCAGGACAAATCATACTCTTAACAGCCAGGGTAGCCAGAAATTCCCTGCTATTGAATTCCCAAAACCAAAATATCGTACAGCTGTCAAGCCCAAAAGCGAGGGAGACGAAGAGAAGCTTGGTGAAGCACTCAGCCGCATGCACCAGGAAGACCCGACAATACTCGTTGAATACTCAAAAGAGCTCAAACAGATAATAATTTACGGACAGGGAGAATACCACCTGAATATATTGAAGTGGCATCTTGACAATATTTTCAAGATCGAAACTGAATTTTATGCCCCGAAAATACCCTACCGTGAGACTATTACCAGGGCAGCCCAGGCAGATTACAGGCATAAAAAACAATCAGGTGGTGCCGGTCAGTTTGGGGAGGTGCGCATAATAATTGAGCCTTATGAAGAAGGTTCTGCTCCAAACCCCGCAATGAAAGTAAATGGCAAGCAATACAAACTATCAATAAGGGATAAGGAAGAACATAAGCTTTCCTGGGGAGGAATGTTGGAATATGTGAATTGCATTGTCGGAGGCTCAATTGATGCCAGGTTCATGCCTGCCATACTCAAAGGTATAATGGAAAGGATGGAAGAAGGCCCACTTACCGGTTCGTATGCCAGAGATATAAGGGTATATGTTTATGATGGTAAAATGCACCCCGTAGATTCAAACGAGATATCATTTAAACTGGCCGGACGTAATGCCTTCAGTATGGCTTTTAAGGATGCAAACCCGAAAATTCTTGAACCTGTATATGATGTTGAAATAATGGTTCCGTCAGATAGAATGGGTGATGTCATAAGTGACCTGCAAAGCCGACGTGGCATGGTTCTTGGCATGAGCAGTGAAAAAGGTTTTGAAGTGGTGAAAGCAAAAGTGCCCCTGGCTGAAATGAACAAATACTCAACAGCACTCAGCTCTCTTACAGGCGGACGGGCAATGTACACCATGAAATTTGCTGATTATGTTCAGGTTCCACCTGATGTACAGGATGCTGTTATAAAAGCTTACGAGGCTCAACAGGAGGAAGATTAACGCAGATTACGCGGATTAACACGGATTACGCAAATAATAAGAGGGCATGGGATTTATCCATGCCTTTTTCTTTCAATTCATTAACTTTGTAATTAATAAAATATCAATAACTATGAAAACAATATATCTAAGCATATTTTTACTGTTCTGCACCATTACATTATCTGCACAGAACCTGTGGCTGGGTGCGGAAGGGCAAAAGTTCTATGATGAACTAATTATAAGAAAAGCCGCCCGTGGAGAAATTGAAAGCTACGAGGGATCACCCTACATGAATGAGGAATTCCAGGAGGCAACAATCACATCATCAGAAGACTTGGTGTTTGAGAACGTACCTATAAGATACAATGTATATTATGACCTTTTTGAGGTTGAGCTCGAAGAAGGGATTTATAACCTCAGGCGTGGTGGAATAGTATCCAAAGTCAACCTTGAGGATCATAGATTCATTTATTCAACATACGATTATCTTTCCAGTGAAGGAGAAGGATACCTGGAGCTTGTTATGGAAGGGGAATATACTTTGTATAAGAAGCACCAGGTGGTATTTAAGGAAGCTGAACCCGCTCAACCTTACCAGGAAGCCAAACCTGCAAGGTTCGAGGGAAGAGACCCATTATTCTATATTGCCCATGGTGATAATCAGTCCGTATTTATCAGGAATAGGCGGAGCTTTCTTGATATAGCAGGTGAAAAGGGAAAAGCATTAAAGGATTTTATTAAGGATGAACGGCTGAGAATAAAAAACGAAGAAGATATGTTGAAAGCCGTGGAGTATCTGAATTCACTGGAGTAATTAAAAAGGATGAGTTGATTCAACCATTTTGAAAATGGTATCCTACTTCCAATAACTTTTATCAGTCTACAATAGGATGGTTATGAATGTCGAATGATGAACACCGAACGCCGAATGAAGAAGTAGTTGCGTGATGATTTTAACTGCGGTTATGTTAATTCAAGTCTTATTCTGTCCAACTGTCTACCTTATCACTAAATATAAACTTGACGTTCAATCACTTCGAAATTCGACATTCAGTATTCGAAATTCGAATTTCATATCCTTGCTTTCTGCAACCTCAAGTTCCTCGGTTCCATTATTCCCTGCCTTACGGCAGTCAGGCAATATTATATTGTTTTTTTGCCCCATTATTTGTTCATTTAAAAATAATTACCTTTCTTTGCGCCGGTTTTTGAGACCCAGGAGTACCGGTGGTTTCCCCCCAAGAGTAAGTGAATAAAAAATATTCCCAGGGAAACAATCGGGAAGGAACCTGTAAATAGCTTACGATTTTCAGGTAAATAATAAAGAGCGAAAACCATTTTCACTGTACTGTGTTGCAGTAGGGGGTATTTTACCCTAAATGTGAATAATATTTAGATTAATAATTTAATATAAACAATTGTATTTATGCCGACGATACAACAATTAGTAAGAAAGGGCAGAAAGAGGCTTGTTGAAAAACGCAAGGCTCCTGCTTTGGATTCATGCCCTCAGCGCAGGGGAGTATGTGTACGTGTTTATACAACCACGCCCAAGAAGCCTAATTCAGCCATGCGTAAAGTGGCAAGGGTAAGGCTTACAAATGGCAAAGAAGTTAACGCTTACATCCCGGGAGAAGGACATAATCTCCAGGAACACTCAATCGTATTGATAAGGGGAGGAAGGGTGAAAGACCTTCCTGGTGTACGATACCACCTTATAAGGGGAGCACTCGATACATCAGGCGTTGAAGGCCGTACGCAAAGACGTTCAAAATATGGAGCTAAAAAGCCAAAGAATTAGTTGTTAACCATGTAAGGAGTTAGATAATGAGAAAATCAAGACCAAAAAAGAGGATCATTCTTCCTGATCCCAAATTCAATGACCCTTATGTAACAAGGTTTGTTAATAACCTGATGTTAAACGGCAAGAAAAATCTTGCTTTCAAGATATTCTATGATTCTCTTGAAATTGTTGAAGGGAAACTGAAGGACGAAGAAAAGAGCCCTCTTGAGATATGGAAGCAAGCCCTCGAAAATATTACCCCACAGGTTGAAGTGAAAAGCCGCAGGGTAGGTGGCGCTACATTCCAGGTGCCAATGGAAGTGAGGGGTGACAGGAAAATAAGTATAAGTATGAAGAACCTTATTTTCTTCGCCCGCAGAAGGCCGGGAAGGAACATGGCCGAGAGACTGGCTGCCGAAGTAGTTGCAGCATATAATGGCGAAGGAGGAGCATTTAAAAGAAAAGAAGACACGCACCGGATGGCGGAAGCAAATAAAGCATTTGCCCATTTCCGGTTCTAGAATACCAGGTAGCAGAATAAGTAATATGAGTAATAGCCTTGAATATACACGTAATATTGGCATCATGGCACACATCGATGCAGGTAAGACCACTACCACAGAGAGAATTCTGTTTTACAGCGGTCGTACCCATCGCATGGGAGAAGTGCATGATGGTAATGCTCAGATGGACTGGATGATCCAGGAGCAGGAGAGAGGCATTACCATTACTTCGGCAGCTACAACCACCTTCTGGCAGTATCGGGATAATGAGTTTAAAATAAATATTATTGATACCCCGGGGCATGTTGATTTTACCGTGGAAGTTGAACGGTCTCTGAGAGTTCTCGATGGAGCAATTGCTATTTTCTGTGGTGTTGGTGGTGTTGAGCCTCAGTCTGAAACAGTATGGAGGCAGGCCGATAGGTATGGGGTGCCGAAAATAGCCTTTGTGAATAAAATGGACCGCATTGGTGCCGACTTTTTCAGTGTTATTGAACAAATTAATAACAAGCTGGGTGCAAACGCTGTGCCCGTACAGATACCAATAGGTTCAGGTAATGATTTTACAGGAGTTATTGATCTGATAGAAAACAAGGCAGTAGTGTGGTTCAGCGATGAGACCCTGGGTACCAGGTATGAGCTGCATGAAATACCTGAAGAACTTAAGGAGGAAGCGGCAGAGTGGAGAGGAAAACTGGTGGAAGCAGTAGCCGAAGCGGATGATACCTTACTTGAGAGGTATTTTGAAAATCCTGAGGCTATAACAAGTGAGGATATGCTCTCGGTCATGAGAAAATCGACAATTGAAGGATATGCTGTACCGGTATTATGTGGATCAGCCTTTAAAAATAAAGGTGTACAGAGGTTGCTTGATGCTATTGTTGCTTATTTACCTTCACCACTGGAAGTGGGAGGTATACAAGGTATAAATCCAAAGAATAACGAGATAGATGTTCGTATGCCTGATGAGAAAGAGCCACTGTCTGCCCTGGCATTTAAAATAGCCACAGACCCTTTCGTAGGACGACTGGCTTTCCTTAGAGTATATTCAGGTATCCTGAAAACCGGCGACATGGTTCTTAACATGCGTACCGGTAAGAGAGAAAGAATAAATCGCCTGTTCCAGATGCATGCCAATAAACAAAACCCCAAGCAGAGCATCTCCGCAGGCGATATATGTGCCGCCGTAGGTTTAAAAGACCTTAAAACAGGTGACACACTGTGTGCGATCCACAAGCCAATATCGCTTGAGTCTATGGAATTTCCCGAACCGGTTATAGGAGTGGCAGTAGAGCCCAAAACACAGGCTGATGTCGATAAGCTGGGCATAGCTCTTCATAAACTGGCCGAAGAAGATCCTACATTCCAGGTTAAAACCGATCCCGACAGCGGGCAAACCGTAATAAGCGGGATGGGTGAATTACACCTGGAAATACTTATTGACCGTCTGAAAAGAGAGTTCAAGATTGAATGTAACCAGGGAAAACAACAGGTTGCATATAAAGAAGCACTTACCATCAGTATTGAACACCGTGAAGTGTTTAAAAAACAGACTGGTGGCAAGGGTAAATTTGCTGATATAGAGGTTGAAATAATGCCTGCAGAAGATGGATTTACCGGGCTTCAGTTTATCGACCGGGTTAAAGGAGGTAATATACCGAGGGAATTTATCCCTTCCGTGGAAAAAGGATTCAAATTAGCAATGGACAATGGCCCTCTTGCAGGATTCCCCCTTTATAACCTGAAAGTTGTACTCAAGGACGGTTCATACCATCCGGTTGATTCCGATGCACTGTCATTCGAGATAGCCGCACGCCAGGCTCTCAGGAATTCGGCCCATAAATGCCGTCCTGTGCTGCTTGAACCGATTATGAAAGCAGAAGTGGTTACCCCCGAAGAGTATGTAGGCGATGTGGTGAACGATTTTAACAAGAGAAGAGGAAAAGTGGAAGGTATGGAATCGAAAGCAGGTTCAAGGGTTATTAAAGCAAAAGTGCCGCTGGCAGAAAACTTCGGTTATGTTACTGTACTTAGAACTCTGACTTCCGGTAGGGCTATTTCAACTATGGAGTATTCACACTACGAGGAAGTGCCTGAAGAAATTTCAAAGCAGATTATAGAAAAAATTAAAGGTAAAATCTATAAGAAATGAGTCAGAAAATTCGTATTAAACTGAAATCTTATGATCATAGCCTCGTGGATAAATCCGCTGAGAAGATCGTTAAGACGGTAAAATCTACTGGTGCTGTCGTTAGTGGCCCTATTCCTCTCCCGACACATAATAGGGTGTTTACCATACTCAGGTCAACCTTCGTAAATAAAAAGTCGAGAGAGCAATTCCAGTTGTCAAGTTATAAAAGGCTGCTCGATATTTACAGTTCAACACCAAAGACAATAGATGCCCTAATGAAACTCGAGTTGCCCAGTGGTGTGGAAGTAGAAATCAAAGTGTGAAACCAGTAAAGAAGAATAAAAATGCAGGGATTAATAGGCAAAAAAGTTGGAATGACTTCTGTTTTCGATGAAAACGGTAAGAATATTCCTTGTACGGTGATAGAAGCCGGCCCTTGTATTGTTACCCAGGTCAAGACAAAAGAAAATGACGGTTACAATGCACTGCAGCTGGGCTTTGGCGATAAAAAAGATAAGAACAGTACAAAAGCTGAGATAGGCCATTTTAAGAAAGCTGATACAGCCCCGAAAAAGATGGTCATTGAATTTACCGGTTTCCCCGAAGGAAAATATAAAACCGGTGATATCCTGGATGCGAACCTTTTTGATGATGATACCTGGCTCGACGTCAGGGGATGGTCAAAAGGAAAAGGATTCCAGGGTGTGGTGAAACGTTATGGATTCAGGGGTGTGGGCGATAAAACTCACGGACAGCATAACCGGGAAAGACACCCGGGATCACTGGGTGCTTCCTCTACCCCCTCCAAGGTATTCAAGGGAATGAGGATGGGCGGCCGCACAGGAAATAATCAAATAATGGCTATAAGCCTCAGGCTTATAAAACTCATTCCTGATAGCAATTTATTGATAGTTAAAGGATCGGTTCCGGGTCCTAAAGGTGGTTATTTAATAATTACAAAGTAATGAAAATAGCAGTATTAGATATAGAAGGAAAAGATACCGGGAGAAAAATTAACCTGGATAATTCAATATTTGGTATTGAACCAAATGACCATGCTATATACCTGGATACGAAACAGTATATGGCAAACAACAGGCAGGGAACACATAAGACCAAAGAACGATCAGAAGTGGTGGGTAGTACCCGTAAGATTAAAAGACAGAAAGGTACCGGTACTGCTCGATTTGGGGATATTAAGAACCCTATCTTCCGGGGAGGCGGACGTACTTTTGGCCCAAGACCAAGGTTTTATGGTTTTAAGCTTAATAAAAAGATAAAACAACTGGCCAGAAAATCTGCACTTACATACAAGGCAAAATCAAAAAATATTATTGTTCTCGAAGACTTCAATTTTGAAGAACCGAAAACAAGGAAACTGGCAAGCCTGGAGGCTAACCTGAATGTGAAGGGCAAAAAATCCCTCTTAGTTTTTCCGGAACAAAATAAAAATGTATATTTGTCATCTCGAAATTTGAAGGATATCGAAGTTGTAACTAGCCAAGAATTAAATACTTACATTATTACGAGGGCTTCGGTTCTGATACTTGTCGAGAGTGCGGTTGACGTTTTGCATTCAACATTTAAAAATTAGAAAACTTTTGGTAATGGATATTTTACTGAAACCTATTGTAACAGAAAAAATGACTGACCAGAGCGAGAAATTTAATCGTTATGGCTTCATCGTTGCAAAGGATGCAAATAAACTACAGATAAAAAGAGCCGTCGAAGAAATGTACGGCGTTACCGTGGAATCGGTAAAGACTATGATTTATAACGGGAAAACAAAAGTGCGCTATACAAAATCAGGTATAATGTCCGGAAGGACACCTGTTTATAAGAAAGCCATTATAACGGTGGCAGAAGGAGATACTATTGATTTCTATAGCAATATATAATTGATTATGGCAGTTAGAAAGATAAAACCTGTAACACCAGGTCAGAGACATAAAATAATCAGTGCCCGCGAAACCATAACGGGTACCGAACCTGAAAAATCGCTCCTGCGACCTCTGAAAAAAAGCGGGGGAAGGAACAAAAGCGGGCGCATGACCGTGAGATACCTGGGTGGTGGTCATAAGAGAAGATATCGTGAAATAGACTTCAGGCGTAATAAGGATGGGGTGAAGGCAAGGGTTAAAACAATAGAATATGATCCGAATCGCTCATCCAGGATAGCCCTCTTGTTCTATGAAGATGGAGAAAAAAGGTATATTATCGCACCCCAGGGACTGCAGGTTGGACAAACAGTTGTATCAGGTAAAGGAGTTGCTCCCGATGTGGGTAATGCATTGACCCTTTCAGATATACCACTCGGTACTATAATTCACAATATTGAAATAAAGCCGGGTAAGGGAGGAGTGTTGGCAAGAAGTGCCGGTTCATATGCACAGATTGTTGCAAGGGAAGGTAAATATGCAACTGTAAAATTGCCTTCGGGTGAAACGAGGATGTTGCTTGTACAGTGCCGCGCTACAGTGGGAACAGTGTCAAATCCTGATCATATCCTGGAATTATCAGGAAAGGCAGGCCGAAGCAGGTGGCTTGGTCGACGTCCGAGAACAAGGGGTGTTGCAATGAACCCGGTCGACCATCCTATGGGTGGCGGTGAAGGACGTGCCTCAGGTGGGCACCCGCGTTCACGTACAGGACTGCCGGCTAAGGGATACCAGACAAGGAGCAAAAAGAAATATTCCAATAAGTATATTATTGAAAGAAGGAAAAAATAATTGACTTAATATGAGCAGATCTATTAAAAAAGGCCCGTTTATCGATTATAAACTCGAAAAAAGAGTGATGGAGATGAACGAATCAAGGAAAAAAACAGTGATTAAAACATGGTCGAGACGGTCGATGATATCACCGGATTTCGTCGGTCATACTATTGCTGTTCATAATGGAAATAAATTTATCCCTGTATATATTACTGAGAATATGGTGGGCCACAAGCTGGGTGAATTTGCTCCTACACGTATTTTCAGAGGGCACGGTGGAAAACAGAGATAATAATTTTTGAAAAGATAAAAAACCTGACAAATGGGTGCAAGAAAAAGAATAGCAGCTGAAAAGCGTAAAGAGGAAAAGCTTAAAACTTACCAGGCAGTTCTGAGAAATTGCCCAACCTCACCGCGTAAAATGAGGCTGGTAACTGATATGATCAAAGGCATGGAAGTCAATAAGGCACTTGATGTTTTAAAATACAGCTCGAAGGAAGCTTCGCGCAGCGTTGAAAAACTCCTTCTCTCTGCAATAGCCAACTGGCAGGCAAAGAACGAAGGAAAGCGTATTGAAGAAAGTAACCTGTATGTTAAGGAAGCTTTTGTTAACCAGGGACGTACCCTGAAAAGGCTTCAAACAGCCCCCCAGGGTCGTGCATACAGAATAAGAAAAAGATCAAATCATGTAACCCTTATTCTTGATAGTTTGAATAAGGAAGAAGAAATGGAAAATACATCAAACTAAAATAGATGGGACAAAAAGTAAATCCGATAGGTAATAGGCTTGGTATAATAAAAGGCTGGGATTCGAACTGGTATGGAGGTAAAGATTTCTCCGGGAAGCTGGTTGAAGATACCAGGATAAGGGAATACCTTAATGCAAGGCTGGCAAAGGCCAGTATATCAAAGATAATCATAGAAAGAACACTTAAGCTTATTACGGTAACCGTAAACACTGCACGCCCGGGCATTATTATAGGTAAAGGTGGACAGGAAGTAGATAAACTGAAAGAAGAGTTGAAAAAGATTACAAAAAAAGAAGTACAGATCAATATCTTCGAGGTTAAACGTCCTGAACTTGACGCCACTATTGTTGCTAATAATATTGCACGCCAGATTGAAGGTAAAATATCATACCGCAGGGCTATAAAAATGGCTATAGCATCTACAATGAGGATGGGTGCTGAAGGCATAAAAGTGCTTGTTTCGGGACGCCTGGGTGGAGCAGAAATGGCCAGGAGTGAGACTTACAAAGAAGGACGCATACCCCTTCATACATTCCGGGCTGATATAGATTATGCACTTGCCGAAGCACTTACCAAGGTTGGCTTGGTAGGTATAAAGGTGTGGATATGCAATGGAGAAGTATATGGCAAACGCGACCTTTCACCGGATATCGCGATAAAGAGCCAGAAAGCAGCCAGGGGATCCGGCATGAGAAAAAGAAAAAAATAACGTAAAGACGCGATTTATCGCGACTCAAAAGATTTTAAGATAGTTTGAAATGTTACAACCTAAAAAGACAAAATACAGAAGGCGCCAGAAAGGAAAGATGAAAGGGAATGCCCAGAGGGGTAACCAGCTTGCTTTCGGATCCTTTGGGATTAAGGCACTTGAGTCTTCCTGGATCACCGGGAGGCAGATCGAGGCAGCTCGTCAGGCTGTTACACGTCATATGAAACGTGAGGGACAGTTATGGATACGCATCTTTCCCGATAAACCCATAACAAAAAAACCGGCAGAGGTGAGAATGGGTAAAGGGAAAGGCGCACCCGAAGGCTTCGTAGCTCCCGTTACACCGGGCAGGATAATAATGGAATGTGAAGGAGTACCTTACAATGTGGCAAAAGAGGCATTGAGCCTTGGTGCACAAAAATTGCCTATTACTACAAAGTTCGTAGTTAGGTATGATTATGTTCAAGAATAAAGAGTAGTGTAATGAAAAGTTCAGAAATCAGGGAATTGACAAGCCAGGAGATCCTGGAGAGGATCGATAACGAGAGGACCTCACTGGTGCGTATGAGACTAAATCATGCAATAACACCGCTTGATAATCCTAATAAAATAAAGGAGACAAGGGATAATATAGCAAGATTGCTTACTGAATTGCGCAAAAGAGAGTTGAACGAACAACTGGATACCCGGGATGAATCAAATGAACAACAAAATAGCTAGTGTCAACAATGGAAAGAAATTTAAGAAAAGAACGTACGGGTATTGTTGTCAGTAATAAAATGGACAAATCAATTACCGTGGCTGTAAAAAGAAAGGTCCAGCACCTTATTTACGGCAAGTTTGTGAATAAAACAAAGAAACTGCTTGCACACGATGAGGAGAATACCTGTAACATTGGTGATACAGTGCGTATTATGGAAACCAGGCCTCTGAGTAAGAGAAAATCCTGGAGATTGGTTGAAGTAATTGAAAGAGTCAAGTAATTATGGTACAACAGGAAAGTAAACTATCTGTAGCCGACAATACCGGCGCCAAGGAGGTACTGGTAATAAGAGTGCTTGGTGGAAGCAGAAAAAAGTATGCATCTATCGGCGACAAAGTGGTAATCACAGTGAAAAGTGCAATTCCTTCGGGTGAAGCAAAGAAGGGAATGGTTTCCAAAGCTGTGATTGTGAGAACAAATAAGGAAATAAGAAGGGCCGATGGCTCCTATATCCGTTTTGATGACAATGCGGTCGTATTGCTGAATAACCTGGATGAGATACGAGGTACACGTATTTTCGGACCTGTGGCCAGGGAATTGCGTGAGAAGTATATGAAGATTGTGTCACTGGCACCTGAAGTATTATAATAAAACTAAAACAATGCAAGAAAAACTACATATCAAAAAAGGAGATACTGTTGTAGTGATAACAGGTGAATCAAAAGGACAGCGAGGACGTATCCTGGAGGTAAACAGAAAGAAAAAAAGGGCAATAGTTGAAGGTGTGAATATGGTTTCAAAACATACCAAGCCAAATGCCCAGAATCCCCAGGGTGGTATAATAAAGAAAGAAGCTATTATACATATTTCAAATCTGATGTTAGTTGATCCTGCTTCAGGTGATGGTACACGCGTGGGCAGGAAATTAAATAAGAAAGATAAGCTTGTACGATATTCTAAAAAATCAGAAGAGGAGATTAAGTAATGTATACACCTGCTTTACAAAAAAAATATAAGGAAGAGATCGTTCCTGCACTTATAAAGGAATTTGGTTATACAACCCCTATGCAGGTTCCGTGCCTTGATAAAATAGTTATAAATCAGGGGATAGGTCAGGCTATCGCTGATAAGAAACTTATTGAAGTCGGTACGGAAGAGGTAACCGCTATCGCGGGGCAAAAAGCAGTTCAGACTCTTTCATCAAAGGATATCTCAAACTTCAAACTGAGAAGAAACATGCCTATAGGCGTAATGACAACTCTCAGGAGAGAACGGATGTATGAATTCCTTGAAAGACTTATACGGGTTGCATTGCCTCGCATACGCGACTTTAAAGGCATAAGCAGTAAGCTCGACGGCAGAGGTAATTATACCCTGGGAATAACTGAACAGATTATCTTCCCGGAGATAGATATTGATAAGGTGGTAAAAATAATGGGCTTGCAGATAACATTCGTTACATCAGCTAAAACTGATGAAGAGGGATTTGCATTACTGCGTCATTATGGTTTACCATTTAAAACAAACAAAAACTGATAAGTATGGCTAAAGAATCAATGAAAGCCCGCGAGGAAAAAAGGGCAAGACTGGTTAAAAAATACGAAGCCAAAAGAGCAAGGCTCAAAGCTGAAGGTGATTATGTAGGACTTAGTCGTCTGCCACGAAATTCAAACCCTATTCGCCTGCATAACCGTTGCAGCATTACGGGCAGGCCGAGGGGATATATGAGACAGTTCGGAATCAGCCGTATCACCTTCAGGGAAATGGCTGCACAAGGACTTATATCTGGCATTAAAAAAGCCAGCTGGTAATGATTAATTTTTAAAACTTGAAATAATGACAGATCCAATTGCAGATTTTCTTACACGAATAAGGAATGCTATTACTGCCGGACATCAGGTGGTGGAAATTCCTGCATCAAATCTGAAGAAGGATATTACGAAAATATTATATGACAAAGGCTATATCCTCAGTTATAAATTTGTTGATGATAATGCTCAGGGAACTGTTAAAATTGCACTTAAATACCATCCCAAGAGTAATTTATCAGCTATTAAATCGCTGGAACGGATAAGTCGTCCCGGCCTGAGGAAATATGCCAGTGTAGATGAATTGCCACGCGTCCTTAACGGATTGGGTATAGCAATCCTGTCAACATCACAGGGTGTTATGAGCGATAAGGAGGCAAGGAAAATGAGAGTGGGTGGTGAAGTATTGTGTTATGTTTACTAAAAAGAGGGTTATTTTAAAATGTCACGAATAGGATATCTACCGGTAAGTCTTCCATCAGGAGTAAGCGTTAATGTTACTGATAATAATACGGTGAACCTTAAAGGTCCACTGGGAGAACTGTCAGTTAACATTGATAAAGAAATAAAGGTGGAAGTGGAGAACAATACAGTGAATGTAAAACGTCCTTCCGAGTCAAAAAAACATAAATCATTGCACGGCCTGTACAGGGCACTTATTTATAATGCAGTGGTGGGTGTTTCTGAAGGATATACCAAGCAACTTGAACTGGTTGGTGTAGGATACCGTGCTGAAACTAAAGGGCAGAGACTGGAGCTAAGTGTGGGGCTGTCACATGATATTGTAATCGAGTTACCTGCTGAGATAAAAGTAGAAGCAAAAACGGAAAGAAGGAGCAACCCGGTTATTACACTTACCAGTGTCGATAAACAGCTGATAGGACATGTGGCTGCGAAGATAAGATCACTCCGTCCCCCTGAGCCTTATAAGGGCAAAGGGATTAAGTTTGTCGGAGAACATCTCAGAAGAAAAGCCGGTAAATCTGCAAGTGTGTAATATTTTAAAATTGAGTGATGAGCTTATCTAAAACAGAAAGAAGAAAAAAAATAAAACTGAGGATACGCAAAAAAGTTTATGGTACTTCAGAAAGGCCAAGGGTGGCAATTTTCAGAAGTAATAAGCAGATTTATGCCCAGGTAATTGATGATGAAAAAGGAATAACCTTACTGTCAGCTTCCTCAAGGGAAAAAGACCTTGCCTCTGATGACAAAGGGACCAAGATTGAAAAGGCAGCAAAGGTTGGTAAATTGCTGGCAAACAAGTGCAAAAATGCCGGTATTGAATCTATTGTATTTGACAGGGGCGGTTATAAGTATCATGGCAGAGTAAAATCACTGGCTCAGGCAGCTCGTGAAGGGGGTTTAAAATTCTAAATGTTTATGAAGAAAGAAATTAAAAGAGTAAAAAACATTGATCTCGAGTTAAAAGACAGGCTCGTGAGCATACAGAGGGTTACCAAGGTAACCAAAGGAGGACGTACATTCAGCTTTTCTGCTATTGTGGTGGTTGGTAATGAAGATGGTGTTGCCGGTTCTGGACTGGGTAAGGCAAATGAGGTGACTACTGCTATAGCCAAGGGAGTTGAAGATGCAAAGAAAAACCTTATCAGGGTACCGGTAATAAACGGTACAATACCGCATGTTCAGTATGCCAAGTATGGAGGTGCATCAGTCTTTCTTAAACCGGCTTCCGAAGGTACAGGCGTGAAAGCAGGAGGCGCTATGCGTGCTGTGCTCGAAAGTGTGGGTGTCAAAAATGTCCTTGCTAAATCAAAGGGTTCATCAAACCCCCACAACCTGGTAAAAGCTACCTTTGAAGCACTGACTGAACTCAGGGATGCTTATACGGTTTCAAACCAGAGGTCAATACCACTGGATAAAGTATTCAACGGATAGAAAGATATTGTTATGTCAAAGATACGGGTAACACAAATAAGATCTAGAATAGGAAGGCCTGAGCGCCAGAAAAGAACACTGGCAGCACTCGGGCTGAAAAAAATGAACCAGAGTATTGAGCATGAAGCCACTCCTCAAATACTGGGGATGGTAAATGCTGTAAAGCACCTGGTGAAAGTTGAGGAAATTTAAAGAAATTAAAAAATATCTGATTGAAATGGACTTACGTAATCTAAAAAAGGCTGACGGGATGGTCAAAAAAGACAGGCGCCTGGGACGAGGACAGGGTACAGGCAGGGGTGGTACAGCCACCAGGGGCCATAAAGGGCAGAAATCAAGATCAGGATATTCAAAGAAAATCGGCTTTGAAGGTGGTCAGATGCCTCTCCAAAGAAGAGTCCCCAAGTACGGTTTTACAAACCTGAACCGTATTGAATATAAAGGAATAAATATCAGTACTCTTCAGGAACTGGCAGAAAAGAAAAAATTGGATACTATTAAACCGGAAACACTGGCCGAGGCAGGACTGGTGAACAAAAAGGCGAGGGTTAAAATACTGGCAAAAGGATCTCTTGATAAGAAACTTGAGGTGCATGCCCATGCTTTTTCAAAAGCAGCAGTTGAAGCCATCGAAGCCAAACAGGGAAAAGTAGTAAAAATAAATTAGGATGAGAATAGTTCAGACATTTCGAAACATATTCAAGATAGAAGACCTCCGAGCCAGGATAATCTATACACTGGGAATTATTCTGCTCTACAGGTTCGGTAAATATGTTACCCTGCCGGGTATCGACCCCGCACAGCTTGATGCACTGAGAGACCAGACAGCAACAGGCATAATGGGGCTTCTTGATATGTTCTCAGGAGGAGCTTTCTCCCAGGCATCAGTATTTGCCCTCGGTATAATGCCATATATCTCAGCCTCAATTGTCATTCAGCTGCTGGGAATAGTATTCCCCTATTTCCAGAAACTGCAGAGGGAAGGGGAAAGCGGAAGAAGAAAGATGAACCAGTACACCAGATACCTTACTGTTGCTATTCTTCTCCTGCAGGCACCTACTTACCTGGCAAACCTGAATGCCCAGCTGCCGGCAAGCGCTTTTATACTGAGCGGAGCACTGTTTAAAATATCATCTGTTATTATTCTCACCGCAGGTACAATGTTTATAATGTGGCTGGGGGAAAGAATAACAGACAAGGGAATAGGAAACGGTATATCACTTATCATTATGATAGGTATCATTGCACGACTGCCCCAGGCATTTGTATTTGAACTGGGAGTGCGTCTCGATGGTTCAGGCGGACTGGTGGGCCTGCTGCTTGAAATGGTATTACTCTTTGCCGTTATCCTGGGTACAATACTGCTGGTGCAGGGTACAAGAAGGATACCTGTACAGTATGCCAGGAGAATAGTGGGGAATAAACAATATGGAGGTGTAAGACAGTATATACCACTGAAAGTGAATGCTGCCGGTGTTATGCCTATAATTTTTGCCCAGGCAATAATGATGTTGCCTATTATAGTAGCAGGATATGCAAGCGCTGATCAAATGTCAGGCTTTGTTGCCGCTTTTTCAAATATGTATGGCTTCTGGTATAATCTTGTTACTGCATTGCTGATAATAGCTTTTACCTATTTCTACACTGCAGTAACAATCAATCCTGTCCAGATGGCAGAGGATATGAAAAAGAACGGTGGATTTATACCCGGTGTGAAACCGGGAAGGAAAACCGTTGAATTCCTTGACCAGGTGATGTCAAGAATAACGCTTCCGGGATCCATCTTCCTGGCTATAATAGCTATATTGCCCGCTATAGCTGTGAAATTTGGGGTCAGTTCACCATTTGCACAGTTTTATGGGGGTACGTCGTTGCTTATCCTTGTGGGAGTTGTACTGGATACGCTTCAGCAAATAGAGAGTCACCTGCTTATGCGTCATTATGATGGATTGATGAAATCGGGCAGGATAAAAGGTAGGACGGGAAGTGCCGTCTCAGCAATGTAAAAATAGTTCTTTGATGTTGCATCTTAAAACAGAGGAACAAATTGAATTTCTAAGGTCAAGTAATCAGCTGGTGTCAAAAACACTGGCCGAAATGGCAAAGACCATAAGGCCCGGAATAAGCACCATCGAACTTGACAGGATTGCCGAAGAGTTTATACGTGATCATAAGGCAATCCCTGGGTTTAAGGGATATAACGGTTATCCGAATACACTGTGTACCTCTGTAAATGATCAAATTGTCCATGGCATCCCTTCACAATATGAGCTTCAGGAAGGAGATATCATATCTATTGATTGTGGCGTGATCCTTGAGGAGTATTACGGTGACAGCGCTTTTACTTTCCCTGTAGGTGAAGTAAGTGATGATAAGAAACGACTTATGGAATATACCAGGGAAGCTCTTGAAAAAGGAGTAAAGCAGGCTGTTGCAGGTAACAGGGTAGGGGATATTTCCTGGGCCGTACAAAATAAAGCTGAAAGCGGGGGATACTCGGTAGTGCGGGAACTTGTTGGCCACGGACTGGGCAAAGACCTGCATGAACATCCCGAAGTCCCTAATTATGGGAAAAGAGGCAGGGGCCCGAAACTGAAAAAAGGACTTGTTATATGTATCGAGCCAATGATAAATATGGGCGTGAAGAATATAAGGCAGATGAAGGATGGCTGGACTGTAATAACAGCCGATGGCAAGGCCTCAGCACATTTTGAATATGCTGTTGCTGTGGACCAGAAGGAGGCTGATGTATTAACGACATTTAAATTTATTGATGAAGTATTATTGAATAAAATTAAATAATATGGCAAAGCAACCATCTATAGAACAGGACGGAACAATTATTGAAGCTCTATCCAATGCTATGTTCAGGGTCGAGCTTGAGAATGGGCATGTCATTACCGCTCATATCTCCGGGAAAATGAGAATGAACTATATAAAGATATTACCAGGTGACAGGGTAAAGGTTGAAATGTCGCCGTATGATTTAACAAAAGGTAGAATAACATTCAGATACAAATAAAAATTGTAGCAATGAAAGTAAAAGCATCTGTAAAAAAGCGTACTGCCGACTGCAAAATTGTCAGGAGGAAAGGACGCCTGTATGTGATAAATAAGAAAAATCCCAAGTTTAAACAAAGACAGGGATAATTTATTTAACTTTGCACACATTTTTAAAAAAAAAGTATATGGCACGAATAGTTGGCGTTGACTTACCAAAAAATAAAAGGGGTGAAGTAGCCCTGACATATATTTATGGTGTAGGGCGGAGTAATGCACGCAAGGTGCTTACCAAAGCCAGGGTTGAGTGGGATAAGAAAGTTAAGGATTGGAATGATGATGAATTAACCGAAATCCGAAGGATCCTTAATGAATAATATAAACTTGAGGGTGAACTCAGGTCTGATGTCCAGCTCAGTATCAAGAGATTAATGGATATTGGCTGCTATCGC